>JBEKZR010000361.1:0-3843 GCA_049509715.1 Occallatibacter sp.
CCCTCCAGGTGATTCTGTGGGTTGAGCAGATCGTGATTCGAGGTTATAATACCGACGTTTGGCGCGATGTAAGTTCCTTTCCCGATAACGATGCGCGCGCCAAAGCACTGAAAGTAGCACCCAGGGACTTGAAAGTTATGCAAATCGTCAGGGTGAAAGTCAATGGCAGCCTCGTCTGAGACTCGCTGGAATGGAGCTACTGGCCAGGGGACTCTTAGGTTATATCCCAGGAGCCTCTGGAAGAGGATTCCCTGGAACATCCATAGCCAGCCGCCGGAGCCTTGATCAAAGTAACGGCCTCGCAAGTAAGCTCGATCGTAAAAGATACTGCCGAAGGCTCTGAGAACAGGTCGCAGGACGGTAAGCAGGATTCCCTTGGCGGATTGCATCAGCACCCTTCAACAAGTCGTTGCTTCGTACTTCAGAGTAAGGATACAACAGCTAAAGTGCAGACCATAGGATACCACCATGATTGCCGAAAGAGCACCTAAAGCCATCACAACCGAATAGTTCAAGTAGTGACAAACTACCAATGCACCCACGACGCCAATGAGCCGAACAGTATCCACCGCTAACTGTAGCCGCAGCCGTTGGAATATTACAAGGGTTTGGGAAAGCGGAGAGGTCACAAACTGAGCCAGCACATTCGGGGAGATTATCAGAATATAGGTTCCGGCCGGTTTCCAACTGGAGCCAAATATAGGGCCGACAGCGAAATGCATTACAACCGCGATTGGAACGAGCACTACCACTCCAATCGCTAGCAGCCGTAATGCAGTTTGTTTGAACAATCGTCGCATTTCCGAGATATCGGTCACGGCAAGCTTTGCCGCTTCAGCCGTGTAAACCTGCGCGACCGCGCGTCCAACCAACAGCATCGGAAGGCTGACGCACCTCAGGCCGAGCGCATACCATCCTGCGACGGCTATCCCAAAGAACTGCGCAATGAACAGCGATGGGACTTGCAGAGCCGCAACGTTCAGCAATACGGATGCCGAGCCCAACATAGGGAAGTCACGGTACCGAAACGCCTCGCGCGCAAACTCGCGCATCGTGGGCCGCCTGGTGCGAGAGAAAGCGTGCGTCTTCGCAGCCAGCCGGGTCCCGCCGACGCTCTGGCCGGCAATGTTGCCTGAGATCAGCCCGGATGGCCCTCGAACCAACACCGCCAATCCCAGTTGGACCAGACAGCCTGTGACACCCTGCCATGCCCTGGCCCGGGCGATCGTATTGAAATGGCGGTGGCGGAGACCCCAGTTTTCGATGCAGGTGTAAAAGCCCACAGCCAGCAGACCAATCGGTATCCAAAAAAGATATCGGTGGGCTACCGACAAGGGACCAAGCGGGAGGTGGCCAAAGCTTGCAATTCCAAGGACGAGCGCAGTGACGCAGGATGTCAAGACAACCGAGGCCAAAGCAACAAAGAGAAGTACCTCTGCCCTGCGCTCTTCCTTGGGTATAAGTAAGGCTGTTTCGTACCTGAGACTGCCAATCGATGTCAGGATTGCCAGAGTGGACGCGACAACGACGAAAACGCCGAAATCCTGCGGAGAATAGACCCGCGTTAGAATCGGGGAGACCGCAACCGGGAGCAACTGGCTGACCGCCGTTCCTCCCGCGATCGCTGTGATCGCTTTCAGGAAATGCGGGCGGGCGCTCTCCCCCGTTCCGTGTCCCGGCGCCATCGTCACGCTCATGACAGAGCCGTGGCGACTACGTCTGCCACCGAGAGGCGGGCATCTGACGTCAACTGCGGATAGATTGGAATAGCAATGACTCTACCGGCGACAAGCTCTGAAACAGGGCAATTGGCCTGGCTCAGACCTAGACGCCGAAAACACTCCTGTTGGCGTATCGCGAGTGGGGTGAAAAGTTGTGCGAGGGGCAGGCCTACATAGCCTAACCCGGCGATGCCGACGGTGAGGCTTCGCGTTTCGACCTTTCGGATGGAGGTGTCCAGATGAGAACAGGAGACTTCCGCAATCATGTGTCTATTCTTCAGTCTTGCCAATGGGCAGCACCAAGGTCGATGAAAATCAATCAGCGAGAGAACACTGATACGAATGCGATATCAGCAGATATTCTGGAGGAACCGGGACTTACCAACCCCTTATTCCGTATTGGAGCATCATCCTGCCACTGGCAATTGGAGGATCATCTCCCGCTTTGCCCGCAGTGGATCTTATCCCAGTTCCGCATGGCCGTTGACTCACTTAGCCAAATGGGATGAGTTATTGCAAATAATGTACTTCCGTTTGGAGGATCTGCCCGCAACACGCGTAAGGCACGGCAGGTTGCCACCGGGTTCATCACTCGGATTTCTGAGAGTGCCCGTATTGGTAATGCCCGTAGCGGTAGTACCCATAATACGAGTACCCGTCCGCGGACGTGTTTCGGCTTACCTGGTTCAGAACCACCCCAACGATGTTGGCTCGCAGCCGAGACAGCACCGAAATCACCTCAGCAACGGCCCGGCGCTTGGTTTCTCCGGCCAGGCTGATAATGAGCACTCCATCGGCGGCGGTGGCCATCTGGAGACACTCCGCAAAGCCCAGCAGGGGTGGCGAATCCAGAATCACCAGATCGTATTCCTTCGCGAACTCATCCAGGAGGGTGGCAAGTCGCGGGCCTATCAGATCGGCGGCCCGATGAGAACCCAGTCCGGCCGGCAGCACGCTTAGGTTTGGCCTGCCCTCCACCGGCAACACGACATCTTGCCACGGCAGTTCGCCAGTCAGAACATTGGAAAGCCCCTCTCGCGGGCTCAACCCGAATTTCGTGTGGAGGCTGGGACGCCGCAGATCGCCATCTACTAGCAGCGTCTTCTTACCTCGGTCGGCGTTGGCGATAGCAAGATGGCACGCGATCGTCGACTTCCCCTCGCCGGGAGTGGCACTAGTGAGCACAATCGACCGTAACCGCCCTTCAAAATCGGACAGCAGGATGGTATTGCGTATCGTCCGCACGGCCTCTTCGAAATCGGAAGTAGACCGGTAGTATCCCTTTCGCTTTTCATTTTGTGCGGTTTGGGCCACGATGGCTGCCGCCGGAACGGGCGCTGCACTTCTCGGTAGCTGAGCCGCCAAGCGGTCGACGGGCATAGTCCCAATGACATCCGTGCCAAGAAACCGGCTGGCTTCCTTAGGATCTCGGAGTGTCGTGTCAAGCGTGTCCTGGAACAGCGCTGCCCCTACCGACAGAAAGGCTGAAAAGAGAAACGCCAACAAGAGATTAACCCATAGTTTTGGAAATACCGGCTTGGCCTCTGGGCGCGCAAAATCAGCTATCCGTATATCGTTATCCTGGAAGCCCGAATTGATATTCGCTTCCTCAATCTTCTTGATCAGTTCATCGTACAGTGCTTTGTCTGTGTCGGCTTCCCGTTTCAACTGTTGATATTCAAAGGATCGCGCGTTGATAGCATCCCATTCAGCCTTGGTCTCCGCGACCTCTCTTTGGAGAATTTGCTCTCGGTTCAGACTTTCACGGTACTCCGTTGCAATTCGGTCGCTTATGTTGCGGCGAGTATCCTCGAACTGTCGTTCCACTTCCGCCAGTTCGGAAGCTGCTTTGCGGTATTCCGGGTGGGTGGACCCGTAGGTCGATTTGACCAGAGCAAACCGCTGACGTGCCTGGTTGAGAGTCTCGTTTAGCTGCGCGAGCGCTGCCCCCTGAGAAGAAACCTGTGCTGCTTCCAGTGAGCCGGACTTCATGGAATTCCAAGCTGCTTCTTTACCCGCTCTTTCACCTTGAGCAGTTGTGTACTCTGTGTTCAACTGTAGGAGCCGGGCGGAGAGAATGTTTGTCTTTTCTTCCGGGTTGATTACGTTCAGATCCTTTTCA
>JBEKZR010000362.1:0-3829 GCA_049509715.1 Occallatibacter sp.
CGTAGAAGAGCAACGAGGGAACAAGTCGCCATTGCCATCGAGTCGACCAGAGCCTTCATCTTAAATGAGGAAAAGCTGTCCAGGGTTGCCGCCCGTTGGACTCTTGAAATGATACGACTCGGTTATCCTCTCGAGCGTCCCGTCAATGGAGAAGATGTCAAGAAATCAGCCGAAACAATGATTGCAACAATGCAGACAGAAGGCCACCAACAGACCACCTACGTTGACAGTATGGAACGTGCGATGGCCTTCTTGGATGAAGCGCTCGACAACGGACAATGGAACGTAATGCACACCATCCCTGATATTCCTTTCGTGATTGGGGATGCGCCCGTTGTCACATGGCAGCGCCTAGAGAATGGGACTCTCCTTTATGGCCAAGGCTTCGCCACCCCAAACGTCGAGGTCGTTCTTCCAGTGGCTTCGACGACCTGCCTTCACATCCTTCCGGCCGTTCCACGGACGCTTCAACTCAGACAGCCGACTGTCGAAGAAGTAAATGAGGCTCAGTCCGCGTTCGCAACGAAACATTGCTATGCCCACAAGAACGATCCGGTCCTAAACGAGATTTTGCAGCGTAGATTCGGACAAAGCAGAATCGGCGTCAATGCGTTCTCGGTTCGTCACCGGAACTACGATGACACTATGTTTGAACTCTTCATGAGCGGTGGGAGCAGCTTCCGCGCGCCCCGGCGCTAATACAAATTTCATCCCTTGCAGCGCCGGCCTTGAGCTTTCTAACAGCTCCGCCATCCACAATCAGAAGCTCGCTCCTCAAGGGCCTAACAGGCTGTCTCATCGAAGGGATGGCTGGTGCCGGCAAGTCGGCATCTCGGAAGGGTTCGGCTGGTGACGGGGGTTGAACGCGGATTCTGCCGAGTCAGACAGGCTGCGGGAAAAACTCGGGATTTCGGGTGAAATGGGCGAAAAGGGTCCGTCCGGGGCTAAAGCCCTGCGCAGATTTTGATGGCTCTTTCCGGGGGCTGAAGCCTCCGGCTCCCTCCGGTGCGATAAAAAGCTATAGATAGGTGGAGCTATCCCACCTTAGGCGCAAAAACAGGAACGCGCCGAAGATGGGGCACCCGGAGAACGGACAACCGCAGGTCCTTCGACTCTCTGCGCTCGCTCAGGATGACAGAAATATTGGAGATTCGTGGTATCCCAGGTCTCAAAGGCGAGACCTGGGGCACCCACTGTAGATATGGGTATCCCACCCTAGCCGCAAAAACAAAGACGCGGCTAGGATGGGGCACCCGGCCGGGGTTCAAGAGGCTGCGGAGAGACTCGGGATTTGGGGTGAAATGGGCGGAAAGCGTCAATTCGCTTATCGGCCGGGCTATCGGCGGTAGAGTAAAAGTCAGGAGCATTCCTGGAGGTTGGACAGGGGTTCAGGGGCGGCGCCGGCGCAGGCCGGCGGGAGGCCTATGATGGACGGCGGCCTGTTCCGGAAGGGATGCAAGGAGGACTGTGTGTTGAAGCGTGCTTTGAAGTTGCTGGTGGTTGCGAGCATGGCTGTGGGCATGGGATGGGCGGCGGAGAATCCCTTCATCGGCGATTGGAAGCTGAACTCGTCGAAGAGCAGAATGCCCGACGAGATGAAGGTTGAGAGCAAGGGCGGCAACACGTACTCGTTCAATTTTGCCGGCGCCGCCGAAACGATCGTAGCGGATGGGACCGATCAACCGGGCGTGAGAGGAACCACGCTGTCGGTGAAGGCGGACGGGCCCGACACCTGGATCGTGGAGCGCAAGAAAGACGGCCGGCTGCTCCTCAGAGGGACATGGAAGCTCTCGAAGGACGGCGGTACGCTGACCGACTACTACCGCCAGTTCGAGTCCGACGGATCCACGGTCAGCATGGATTACGTCTACCAGCGCAACGGTGGAGGATCGGGCTTCGCGGCGGACTGGAAGAGCATCAAGGAGACGATGAACTCACCTTTTGCTCTGCAGGTGAAGGCGTACCAGGGAGATGGCCTCACCTTCATCATTCCCGCTGAGCAGGAGACGAGAAGCGCGAAGCTCGACGGCAAGGAATATCCGCTCCCAGGCCCGAACGCGGACCCGGGCTCTTCCTGTTCGATCCAGCAGGTGGACGCGCACACACTGGAGATGACGGACAAAAGGGGCGGAAAGGTTGTTGACACGCGCGAGATCAGCCTTTCGAAAGATGGGAAAACATTGACGATGATCCTACATGCGCCGGGCCGAAGCGAGCCGGATGTGCTGGTCTTCGACCGGGAGTAGCCTGCTTGGTCCAGAATTCCGAAAGCAACAAAACCGGCCCGTTCCTCACATCGAGAAGCGGGCCGGTTTGATTACCATTCCTGAAGACTATTCCAAGCCAAAGGGTGCAGACCGGAAGCTGAGTCAGGCATTGGCGGTCAGTGGATGAAAAATCGCCGACGCACTCGCCGAGGGACCCCGGCTCCGCGCCGAAGGTGGGGCACCAGGAGAACGCACCGCGCCGCGGGCTTGGAGGGGTGGTCGTGTATCTTGGCCGGAGGGATAGATTCCCGCTTACGGAGAGTGCCTTCGGCCATGCCTACTTTTGCCGCGATCGATGTCGGTTCCAATTCCTGCAGGTTGAAGATTGCGAAGGTGGTGGCGCACCAGTTGCGGACGGTGCACGAGGAACGGGAGGTGACGCGGCTGGGGACCAGCGTGTTCGAGTCGGGGCTGGCGTCGCCGGAGGCGATGGCGGCGACGCTCAGGGTGCTGAAGCGGTTTCAGCGGGCGGCGCAGGCGCATGGAGTGGACAAGATTCGGGTGGTGGCGACCTCGGCGATGCGGGATGCGCGCAACGCGGCGGCGTTTCAGGCGTGGGTGAAGGCGGAGACGGGCTGGACGATGGAGGTGATCTCGGGCCTGGAAGAGGGACGGCTGGTGCATCTGGGGGTGATGGGCTGGGAGCCGGGCGTGGGCGGGCGAGTGCTGCTGGTGGACCTGGGCGGGGGGAGCTGCGAGATTACGCTGAGCGAGCACAAGCGGATCAAGGAGACGATCAGCGTGCCGCTGGGGGCGGTGCGGCTGACGGAGGAGTTTCTGACGGAGGACCCGGCGCCCGCGGAGGGACTGGCGCGGATGCGGCGGTGGATTGGGCGGGAGCTGAGGCGGGCGCAGCGGAGGATTCAGCCGGCGGGCGTGGGGCTGGCGATCGGAACGTCGGGGACGGCGGCGGCGCTGAGCGCGGCTTGCGCGGCCGGCGGAAAGACGAACGGAGGCAAGTCAGCGAGCCGGCGGGCGAGCCGGTCAGCGGGGGTGGTGGCGACGCGCGAGGCGCGCAAGCTGGCTACCAAGATGGCCAAGATGACGCTGCCGGAGCGCGAGGCGGTGGAAGGGATTGGACCGCGGCGGGCGGAGATCATCGTGGCCGGGGCGGAGGTCTTCGCGGAACTGCTGGAGAGCTTTGGGCTGGCGGGGTTTCGCTACTCGCCGCTGGGGCTCAAGGACGGGATTCTGGCGCAGATGCTGGCCGAGCAGGACGCGCGGACCACGGCGCACCGGGAGTTTGAGCACGAGCGGTGGGAGAGCGTGCTGGCGACGGCGCGGCGGTACGGGGTCGATCCCCGGCAAGCCGAGCCGGTGCGGGCGCACGCGGTGCAACTGTTCCGGGAGCTGAAGGCGCTGCACGAACTGCCGGCGGAGTATGAAAGCTGGCTGGCGGCGGCGGCGATGCTGCAGGATACGGGCAAGTTCATCAACCACCAGGGACACCACCGGCACACGCAGTACATTGTGTCGAGTTCGGAAATCTACGGATATACGCAGGTGCAGCGGACGACGGTTTCAGCGCTTGCGCGCTATCTGGGCAAGAGCCGACCGCAGCC
>JBEKZR010000363.1:0-3820 GCA_049509715.1 Occallatibacter sp.
CGTCGCAGGCCTTCTGATAAAGCGCGCGAGCCTGAGCGTAGTCCTCGCTCATGCCCAGGCCAAACTGGTAGAACAGGCCGAGGTCGTAGCATCCGTGCATCTCCCCGCCGTCGCAGGCCTTCTGATAAAGCGCACGCGCTTGAGCGCCGTCCGGCGCCACGCCTATGCCAGACTGGTAGAGTACGCCGAGACCGCGGCATGCGGCCATTTCTCCGCCGTCGCAGGCCTTCTGATAAAGCGTGCGCGCCTGGGCGTAGTCCGGCGCCACGCCTTGGCCAGACTGGTAGAGCGCGCCGAGACCGCGGCATCCGGCCATTTCTCCGCCGTCGCAGGCCTTCTGATAAAACGTGCGCGCCTGAGCGTAGTCCTGCGCCACACCCAGGCCGCTGTCGTAGAGATTGCCTAGTTCGCTGCATCCGGCCATCAATCCGCTATCGCAGGTCTTCTGAAAAAACGTCCGCGCCTGGGCATAATCCCGGCTCACACCGAGACCATTGGCGTACAAACGGCCAAGGTTGGCGCATCCGTGCATCTCCCCGCCATCGCAGGCCTTCTGAAAAAACGCTCGCGCCTGGGCATAATCCTGGCTCGCGCCTTGGCCATTGGCATGGAGAAGACCGAGGTTGGCGCATCCATGCAGCTCTCCGCCGGCACAAGCCTTCAGATAAAGCGTACGCGCCTGGGTATAGTCCTGAGGCAGGCCCTGGCCATGGTCGTAGAGCTTGCCGAGGTTCCAGCATCCAGCCATCTCCCCGCCGTCGCAGGCCTTCTCAAGGAGCGGTCTGGCTTCCTCGTAGCGCTTCTGGTCGTAGAGCGCCGCCCCCTCCTTGAACCACTCGCCTGCTTGATGGAGATCCCGCGACCGGGCAGCCGCTTCCCGCGCATCGCGTACGGGCTGAAGTTTGAGACTCAACATGGTCCGTCCGGACGCCTTGATGTCAACCTCATTCTCGACTTTGTCCAGGCCGTCCAGGGTTACTGCGCCCACCAAGTGGTGGCCCGGCGAAACCGGCGCTCTTTTCGAATCAGTTTCACCGATTTTGCCCATTCCTTTGCCGTCCAGCGTCCAGTTGCAGGCCAGATCGCACATCACCACCAGCGTAGGGCCGCCTGACTTGGCTGGCGGCGTCTTCGGCCGCAGAATCGGCCCCTCATCCTGTTGCGCCAGAACCCGCACAGCCGCGACGGCCATGGCCGCAGCCAGCGCCCATCGAGCCGTCGTCCTTGTTCTCATCTCATCCTCCCGCGAATTCGTTCGCCGTGATCCCTCACACTCATCGGGAAGTCTTTGCCTTCGTCCGGAAGATCGTTTCCAATGCGTAACGGCTCACTGCACCCCGCGCAGCAAACCGCAGGCCTCCGACAATCCGCCGTCGCAGGCTTTCTGAAAGTACTTGCGAGCATCGCCGGTGTTACCAGCGTCCTGGTAGAGCGAACCGAGGCTGGCGCAACTGGACAAGGTCCCCTGGTCGCAGGCCTTCTGGTAGACCTCGCGCGCCATCTGCACACTCTGTGGGCCGCCGAGGCCCTGGGCGTAGAGATAGCCGAGGTAGTTGCAGGCCCTCATCTCTCCGCCATCGCAGGCCTGGGCAAAGAGCGTGCGCGCCTGGACGTATTGCTTGGCGTCGTAGCTGGACTTGCCCTGGCCGTAGACGTTGCTCCACGGCGGGTTTGCCGCGGGCCGGGCGGATTCGAGCCAGATGTAGACGCCGGTGACATCGGAACTGGGCCGGTGGCTTTTGGCGGTGGCCATGGCGCGGAGCACGGCGCCGCTGGGCAACGACGATACGGGCTGGGTGTAGATGCGCGATGCCTCCGTAGGCGGGCTGCCGTCCACCGTGTAGTGGATGGTTGCGTTCGGGGTTGCGTCGGAGATCGCTACTGATTGCGCTTCGGCGTAGGTTCCTCCGCCCGGAGTGAGTACGGGGATAGCCGTCGTGGGCGTGGAGAGCAAGAACCATGCAGCGAACCCAATTCCCAGGCCGGCAACGATCACAGCTGCCGCCACGGCCCACTTCGGGATTCCAGCGCGCTGCGGGATGGGTTCGGGTTCCGGCGCCGGCGAGGGCTGCCGTGACAGCGGCGGCGGCTCGACGACGGTTACGGGTTTGGGCCCGGGCGGCGGGGGCGCAAGCGCCTCCAACAAGGCTGGCGCCGAAGGGAAGCGCTGCTCACGCTCCCGGGCCAGCAGGCGCATCACAATCGCTTCCAGCCCCGGATGCTCCCTGGCGAGATTCGGCCGCAGGTTGCAGAGTGGCACTGGCACTCCCTGCAGGTGCTGGAACATCCAGCCTTCTATGTTCTCGGCATGGTAAGGCGGACGCCCGGCGAGCATCTCGTAGAGGACGCAACCCAGGGCGTAGAGGTCGGTGCGGCCGTCCAACTCGGCGGCTGGCGTGCCACGCCACTGCTCGGGCGCGGCGTATTCCGGGGTAAGCAGCACCCCGTGCGTGTGGCTCAGGTTGGTGATGCCCTCGGTCATGGCGGCAATGCCGAAGTCCAGCACCTTGGCCTGCTCCCCGCCGTCGTGTTGCGCTCCCAGCAGGATATTCTCCGGCTTGATGTCCCTATGAATGGCGCCGCGGGCGTGGGCCGCGGCCAGACCGGCGGCCAACCCGCGGGCGATGTGCAGAGCTCGCGCGACCGGTAGGCCGTGGGGCGCCTGATGAAGGACTGCGCGTAAGCTCGGACCGGCCACATACTCCATCGCAATAAACAGGGAGCCGTCCTCGTCCTGGTCCAGGTCGGCAACCTCGACGATGTTGGGATGCCGCAACAGATAAGCTGCCCGCGCCTCCTGGCGGAAGCGCTTGATAAATTGGGGATTGCGGCTCAGATCGGTGGCCAGGAACTTGAGCGCCAATTCCCCCCCAAGCATCAGGTGCTCGGCCAGGTAGACAACACCCATCCCGCCTTGGCCCAGTTTGCGCTCAATGCGGTATTTGCCGCGCACGATATGGCCGGGCTCGAGATCCGGCGACCCGATCAGAACTGCCCCGTCGACGGGGCATGTAGTGCGCTGGTCTGGATAAGGCGTATCGCAAATCGGGCAGGATTTCATGCCGCACTCTTACTTGGCTCTGCGCCCTGCGTTGGCGGGGGAGGGTCAATGGTCAAGAGCATATCATTGTTTCCCGTTTTCGTGGTCCGATGGCCCCGTCTGCCTGTCACTGGCCGTTGACCCCTTCTCCCGCACTCCCCATTCCCGGCGCTGCGCGTCCAACCATTGCAGGGATGGTCATGGAGGCGGCTCTCATTTTTTGGGGAGATCATTGTGCGCCGAATGGCTCCGATGCGCCCCCGCCGGATACAATGGTGTTCTACGCTTCGGCAACCGGGCCATACGCGAGTTTTTTTGAGATTTGGAGCAGGTGCACGTGAGAGGCATAATCTGCCGCGGTTTGCGGCTTGAGTTGGTTGCAGGACTGGGTATCGCGCTGGCTATGCCCGCGTTGGCAATGGCTGCGGTGAATGCGCAGCGCCTGGCCACGCAGACCGCGGTCACCGTGGAGACCCGCGATAAGGATGGGCGCACACAGGCCACCGTAGCCGTGACCGTAACCGGCGAAGATGGGCTTCCGGCAACCGGCGCCATCGCCATCAGCGACTACGGCAGCCAACTGGCCGGCGCGGCGCTGAATGCCCAGGGCCAGGCCAACATCGTGCTTGACCTGCCAGCCGGCGATCACTCCCTGACCGCGGTTTATGCCGGCGACGCCACCCACCTGGGCTCAACCTCCCAGGAATCCGGCGCGCAAGCCCAGGCTAGTTCCACGCCCAATTTTCTGGTTTCCGTCGCGCCGGCCACCCTCTCTCTTAC
>JBEKZR010000364.1:0-3812 GCA_049509715.1 Occallatibacter sp.
AGTGCGCATATCTACGAACCGCGAAACGACGGCTCGATCTTCCTTGAGTTCAGCGTACGGTGTGGTCGAATCGAACTTCCACCCGGGATGTGCGGGATCTTTCTGGTCTAGCAGTATGATCGCTTGTGCGGATTCGTCTAACTTGAATTGATAACGCAGTCCCTGCTGGAGTGTGCGCGACCACGGATTGCTGAGTGCCCCGATCACGACAGCAGGCGCCCCTCGCAAGTCCCTGAGGGTCACGGTTCCCCCTCGCCGAATCTCAAATGTCTTCCCCATTGAGCTCAAGAGAGCCGCGACCTGCGCTGCTGTTTGGCTATCGGCAAACCCGACCCGGTCAGAATTGACCGCATCGAGGACACTGGGCATCGCCTGAGCGGTTTGCGGCGAATTGTATTCAGTGACTTCCCCCTCGTTGCCCAGGACAACAATGACTCGGTCCGAGCCGAGGAAAGGCGCCCAGAACGCTCTGATCGGTCTGTTCGCCGCAGACGAGTGTGCCCAGAACAAGAGGACGCCTACGGCTGTTACACAGAGCAAAGCAGCAAGGGCAATCCCGCGTATTCTTGCTCTGCCCGAAGGAGTTGTCCTGGAAACCCGAGTGCCTTTCTCAACCAGCGGGGCTGGAACTTCACGCTCATGAGCCTGTTCATTGACTGTGGGCTGCCCATGAGGCTCTGTTGGCTCAAGGAACCTGGGCATGTAGGAGCCGGAGGGAACCTCAATCCGCAACTCCTTTGCGTGCTCGGGATCCTGGTAGTACTGGGCGATTCGCCGGCGAACATCGATGGCGGCGGCGCGGACTATCCGGTCCTCGTTGGTATCGTAGGCAGGTGGCCGTCCGAAGACATCGATGCCGATGGAACGCTCTTTGAGGTGTTCCCCGCGCCCATTGAGGGCCTCGGTCACGACGTATTCGAGAAAGGGCCGGCAACGCCTGCTCTTGTTGAAGAAGGGACTGGAGAGAAGGCGATTGAGCTGCGCAAGGACGTAAGCCCGGTTGGCCGTCACTTCCACCGACCGCGAGCGATGGGCGTAGGCGGGGCTTTCAGAGAGTTCCGGTACCGACATGGCGGGCGGCCTGCATGCGCCATCAGACTACCAGAAGGCCGGAAGAAGGCGAAATTTCCCGGCGATGGCCCCAGGGAGGCGAGGATGCCTCCCCTGGGAGCCGATCCTGGCTATACTTCGCCGAGAAGCCGGCGCAGGATCCCATGCTGACGGCACACACAGAGAGGTAACGGACTCCCTTCCCGCGAATTGATAGCCGAGTGTATTCGCGGCATGGGAAAGCGGCACGTATAGAACGGTCCCGCACCTTGGCAGGCCGTTCGCACACTGCTACTCTGAGCCGTTCCAAAGAAAGGAGCAAACTCGTGCTCGAAATGGAAGCTGTTCAGCAGCGGGGGTTTCGCAACGTTTACAAGAACGGTCAATGCACTGGATTCCAGATCGCCTACCGGTCGACCTACTACCGGGGGATCTCACTTTCCCTCTCGAAGGGATTTCGGGCTCTCGTGGACGGCGAGCAGTTTCCGCGGGAGGCGATCACGATCACTTATGAAGGCGAGACATACACGCAGGATGAACTGACAAAGGCCGGGCACGTGCACTGGCAGCTGGACGAACCGGTCATTTTGAACATCGCCAAACCAGGGGGGCTTAAGTTGGGGGTCCATGTGGTAACGGTGAACTGGAGTCACCGGATCTCTTATATAGGCACAAGGCCGGGCGACCCGGAACAGACACCTGCAGCCGAGCTCGGCGGTCCGGGTTCTACCGGATCCACTTTGGAATTTGGCGGCGGCAACGTCACGCGGAAACTAGTATTGGTTCGCTAATGGCCCAGCACGGACAAGGAGAAGACAGCGATGAAGATGACGCGAAAAGAGTTTTTGCAGACCGCAGCCGCGGTTGCCGGCGCAATCGCACTGCCCGGCACAGCCGCTTCGGCACCCCTCGCTCCGCAGCGAGGAATGGATGAAGGGTTTCCCGCAAGTGAACGGAAGGGCCCCAAGCGTGGCGTGTCCATTTACAGTTATGAGCACGAATTCAATGTCTCGGCCACACTTGAGGATTGTCTGATAGAACTCTCCGACCTGGCCACGCCCGGCACGAAAATTGGACTGGAGGTTCTGGCGAACGCACACATCAAGAATTACCCCAATCCTTCCACCGCATGGATCGACGATTGGTACAAGATGTTGGATCGGTACGACATCATCCCCGTCGAATATGGCCATTGGGTCGATACCAAGCTCTACAGCGAAACGCGAACGATTGACACAAAAGAGGGCGTTGAAATGCTTATCGCCGACATTAAGCTCGCTTCGCGATTGGGATTTACCCGCGCGCGCACTAAGGTCGGAATGCAGGGCGGCGCGTCCATGATGGTCCAGACCCCCGCAGATAATTTTTTCGAAATCATTAAGGGAGCACTGGAGACTGCCCAGAAGCACAACGTCCGCATGCTCACGGAAATCCATATTCCGACCCCTCTCAAAGGCCCCACGATGGACAAATACATGGACTTCATCACGAAGGAAAATACCAATCCATGGTTTGCCCTGAATATTGATTTCAGCGTCTTCCAAACCAGAATGGGACCCCAGCTCGGAGACCACCAAGCTTCAGCGGCCGGCGGACAGGCGCCCCATGCACCACCGTGGATGGGCAAGCTGCCTCTCGCGGTGCCGGAAGACATGATCCCTTTAATCCCTTACATTCACTGCTGCCATGCCAAATTCAATGACATGACCGATGACTGCGATGAGACCACCATCCCGTATCCAGAGGTAATTAAGGTGCTGGCGGATCACGGATATAACGGCTACATGATGAGCGAATACGAGGGCATCGACAAGCTTCAGGGCGGCGCATGGCCGGCTGTCCGAAAACAGCATGTCATGATGAAGCGGCTCCTCGGCGAGGCGTAAGCCACGCCCCCTTGCTCGATCCTCGTGATAGACTTCGGCTCAAAGAGGATCGGGCGATTGCCTCGCGCTTCGTCAACGGGCGCGTACATGTTAGTGCGCGCGTGCTCGCGGGTCTCGACCGGAACGGCGGAATGGCCATCGGGGAATCCGTCCGGGAGCGAAAGCGACGTTTTCGCTCCCGGACGGCCCCTCCCCGGGCAACTCGAACCAGAGTCCTCTGGGTGAAGGTCGCCGAGATCCAACAGGAGGCTCGTTGGTGCGAGTCGTCGCGGGCACGGATTCCCAGATCATAGGTAAAGAACTCGCGCCGGACCAAGAGGCGATTCGTGCGGCGCTGGCGCAGATTGTCTCCAGCCACTGGTTCCGGAATACGAAGCGTTGCCGAGATCTGCTGGAGTTCGTGGTCGGGGAGACGCTGGCAGGCCGCGGCAATGAGCTGACGGAACGGAACATAGGAGTCCTGGTCTTCGGGCGGGCGCCGGACTATAACACCAACGACGACAGCGTGGTGCGCACCTCGGCGCTCGAGGTCCGCAAGCGGCTGGCGCAGTACTACCACGAACTGGAGCATGAAACCGCGGTGCGGATCGAGTTGGCTCCCGGAGGCTATGCGCCGGAATTCCGCCTGGAGGAAAATGCCGCGCCCGCGGTAGAGCCCCTGACAGAAGCTCACCCAGCCGGGAGCGTTGTCTCCGCTCCTCCCCGTGCCAGAAGCCACCGGCCGGCGGCGTGGGCTGCTGGAGCGCTTGTTGTGGCGGGCATCATCGTCGCCACAGTCTGGCTGCTGCGCCCTTCTGATCCGCTGACTACATTCTGGGGACCGATCTATAAGGGTGCGACCGGCATGATCGTGGCGGTCGGCGCCGGGCAAATAAG
>JBEKZR010000365.1:0-3802 GCA_049509715.1 Occallatibacter sp.
CTTGTTCCCTCGTTGCTCTTCTACGGTTATCGGAGCGGTTAAAAAGCAGGGTTACGTAACGTGTCAGTTGGCGCGTGTGAAGGCGAGATAATACAAAGGTACGGTAGCGAAGGTTTCCGAGAAATTGATGAACCGGATTCTCAAATTCTTCATTAAGCCTTGTCTCCAGCTCTGCCTCCCGCTCGGCATTTGCCGGGTCGGCGAAGTGGCGATCAATTCGGGTCGCCGACGTTGGTGAGGCGAACCTAGAGGGTGGTCGTCCCTTTGCATACTGCCAGAGACGCCGCGATTTGGTGATGGGATCGTCGTAGGCGAATTGATCGAGCAAAAACCTTGGGACCGTGTGGGATTTCATTGTTAGTGCGATGATATTCCCGAAGTGGCCCGATAGGGCAAAGCACCCATTCAACGAGCGGTCATGCACAGTTCTCAGGATTACTCCCCGGAAACGCTCATGTCGCCCCGAGGGTTCTGTATTCACGCCAAATCGCGATGCTCGTTTCGAACTGCACCGGTCCTGGAAACGTGCTTTGGGCTGTCAACTGAGAATTGACCTAGTCACGGGCGAATCGTATTCACATTGCAAGTAGAAGCTCGACAAACTGAGTTCGTGGTTGTACGCTTCCCCCATGGCTGCCTCGGTCACAGTGCTGGACTCGTTCCTGTCGAGCGCCTACGACTTGCCAAAGGAAACCGCCAGGAAGGTCTTCAAGGCGCTGCGAAACTTCGTGAATGATCGGCGCAATGCAGGCCTGAATCTGGAACGACTTCAGGGCAAGGCAAATGACCTATGGTCGATTCGCGTTGACGACGACTACAGGATTATCTTTCGGGAGTCGGAACCTGGCCCACCGGTTGTGCTGTTTGTGGGCAAACATGACCTCGCATACAGATTTGCAGATAGAACCGCCCACAGTCAGGCGCCTCCCATAGGCCTATTCTCAAGGGAGAGACTTCCTGCGATCGAGAAAGTTCAGGAGGTCACTACCTCAATGAACTTGAGTCGGGTACTGAAGGGTGAGGCGGTTGCTGCCATGGTCAATCTTGAAGACCTCGAAACCATGGTCCGCACAAGGAAGTACCTTCCCATTGCACGCATACTCCTCCAAGAAGGCGGCCCGTGGGCGCGTTTTACGTTCGCCCAACTTGAAACGGCAATTGCCGATCAGTTGCCCCCTTCAGCCAGAAAGTACCGTCCGTGGTGGGCAAACGAGCGAGGGCGCCATGTTCAAGCATCATCCTGGCTCGGAGTAGGCTGGACGGTTGATTCCGTTGACCTGACTGCAGAGACAGTCACCTTTGTCAGGTTCAAGGCATAGCCCACGCCTGTTCTTCATCATCGGTTGACGGAAAATCGCCGAGTATCAAATCGAGAGGTGCCATTGGTCCAGGATCTACCGATGAGTCGACGGGCGGTAGTCAGAATGAGTACTGGCAACCCGCCCTCGCATTTCCCGATCCGACGTCCCTCCAAACCCGCAAATGTGCCCAGAAAATGTGTACAAAAAGTGCGCAAAAAGGGCGCAAAAAACGCCTAAAAGCACCTTATTTTCCCGACTTTTGCTCTCTTTTGCCGACCTCCAGGCATCCTTTCTTCATTGTTCTGTCCATCCCCAGGCCGACTTTCTCTCGAATTGCTAGGAAATCGGGGTCTTTGTCGGCCTCCAGACCGACACTTTTGTCGCCCCCCAAGCCGACTTTTCAACTTCCACCGCCCACTGTCCACTGTCCCTAGTCCCTAGTCCCTAGTCCCCAGTCCCTAGTCCCTAGTCCCCTTGCCCCCTGCTATCCTTATTGCTACGGCATCTCCTGCAATGACAGATCGAGAAACAACCCACTCTCGCCCGCAATCCGTCCCCTCCACGCTGGCCTCGTGGCTGCTCTTGGCGGCCGTCTTCATCGCCGTGCAGTTTGCCTCGCTCTTCTCGCCTCCGCTCATGGACGACGTCGACGCCTCCCACGCCCAGGCCGCCCAGCACATGGCCGAGACCGGCAACCTGATCACCTCCTACATCAACGGCATCCGCTATATCGAGAAGCCCCCCCTGCCCTACTGGCTGGTCGCCGGAACCTACAAGATCTTCGGCGAGAACGTCTTTGCCACCCACCTGCCCAACACCCTGGCCATGCTCGGCCTCGCCTGGCTGGCGTGGCTCTGGGCCCGCCGCGCCTGGGGACCCCGCGCCGGCCTCTATGCCGGCCTCGGCGTGCTCACCTCCATAGGACCGTTCCTCTTCACCCGCTTCATCATTCCCGAGGCGGAACTCGCCTTCTTTCTGCTCCTTGCCCTCTACTGCCTCATCACCGGCCTGGAGTCCGGCCGCCCTGACACAAGCACCCGCTTTTACGGGATGTGGGCCTGCATCGCCCTGGCTCTGCTCACCAAGGGCCTCATCGCCCCCGTATTCTTTGCTGGAGCCGCCATTCCCTACCTGCTGCTTACCGGCCAATGGCGCCGCTGGCGCGCCTTGAAGCCCGTCTCCGGCTTCCTTCTCTTTCTTTTGATCGCCGCCCCCTGGCACATCCTCGTCGGCCTCGCCAATCCCGACCAGGGACACCCGGTCGGCAACCACCCCACCATCGGCAACGTCCACGGTTTCTGGTACTTCTACTTCATCAACGAGCACGTCTTCCGCTTCCTCAACCTGCGCTACCCCCACGACTACAACAAGCAGCCTTTTGTCTGGTACTGGCTGGCGCAGTTGGTCTGGCTCTTCCCCTGGAGCCTGTTTCTGCCTGCACTGCTGGCCGCAGCATGGAAGACCCGCCGCCGCTGGCTCCAGCACCTGCGCCCCGACGCCGGACAGACGGTGGACTTTTACCTGGATCATGCCGGCAGCGAAGATGCCGCCGGCTACGTCCTCCGGCTCAAGTTCCGCGTGCGCACCACCTGGCTGCTGAGCCTCTTCGCGGCCTTCTCTCTCGTCTTCTTCTCCATCTCCAGCAACCTGGAGTACTACACCTTCCCGGCCTGGCCGCCGCTGCTGATTCTCATCGCCGGCGTGGTGGCCGGCATCGAGGAGAACCGCGGGCTGGAAGGAACTCAGGATGGCGGCTCCGGCACTCCCGGGCCGCTGCTTTCCACCGCCTGGCTCACCGCCGCCCAGGCGGTCTTTGCCGTGGCCGGCGTGCTGGCCGCGGGCATCTTGTGCTGGGGCCTGTGGGAGTCGCGCCACCTGCCCTATGTGGCTGACGTCGGCACCCTTCTGGCGCACCGCAATCAGGCCGGATACACCATGGCCATGTCCCACTTCTTCGACCTCACCTTCGCCTCGTTTGCCGCGCTCCGGCTGCCCGCCGCTCTGGCCGCCGTCACCCTGCTCATTGGGCCGGCCGTGGGCCTGTTTCTGCGCCTGAAGAGGAAGCACTTGGCCGCCACCGTCAGCATAGCCCTCACCTCGGCGGTCTTTCTGGTGGCCGCGCACATCGCCTTCGTCCGCTTCGAGCCCATGCTCGGCTCCAAGCAATTCGCTGACACCATCATGCAAAAAGGCTCGCCCGCCGACTCATTCATCATCTACGGCGAGCATTCTGAGGCCTCCTCGGTCGTCTTTTATACCCATGCCTTCTTCCACGGCAAACCGGCCCTGATGGTCCTCCCCCGCTGCGGCCAGCATGGCGAGGGCACGCCGCTGCTGTGGGGCTCCTGCTACCCCGACGTGCCGGATATTTTCCTCAGTGAAGATCAGCTCTCAAAAGTCTGGGGCACGGGCGAGCGGAAATGGCTCTTCGCCCAGGATCTCAACCAACTAAAAGCTGAAAGTCTGCTATCTGGACGCCTATACGTCGTCCAATCCATCGC
>JBEKZR010000366.1:0-3799 GCA_049509715.1 Occallatibacter sp.
CGCCACGGTGTCCAGGTAGTCGAAGAACCCCAGGTGCGCCACGCGGAAGATCTTGCCCTGCATCTCCCCCTGGCCGTTGGCCGTCACCAAGGCGAAGCGCGTCTTTAGCGCCTTGACCACCTCGCTCGAGTTCATTCCCTCCGGCACCGCCACCGCCGTGGCCGCAGCCGCAGGAGCCGTGGGCGCAAACAGCGTAAAGCCCAGCGCCACCAGGCCGGCCCGCGTCGCCGCCGCGTTCACCTGCGCATTGTTGACCAGCGCAATGCGGCCCTTTTCCAGGTCCCCGCCCGCCTGCCCGGCAATGTAGTCCAGCGCCGCGCCCAGCCCGGCCACCAGCGCCACCGCCGGCGTATACGCGCTCTCGCCCTTCACGGCGTTCTTGCGCTCCTTGCGTAGGTCGAAGTAGTAGCGCGGATTTTTCGCCGTCTCCATCGCCGCCCACGCCTTCTCGCTCACGCTCAGATAGGCCAGGCCCGGCGGAATCATCACCGCCTTCTGCGACCCGCCGATCATCACGTCGATCCCCCAGCCGTCCACGTCGAAGTGCGTGGTTCCCAGCCCGGTGATTCCATCCACCACCAGCAGCGCCCCGCTCCCGGCCTCTTTAATCAGCTTGGCGACCGCCTCCACGTCATGCCGCACCGTGGTCGAGGTTTCCGTGGCTTGCATGTAGACGGCCCTGGTGTCCGGCTTCAGCGCTTTGCGCACCTCTTCCAGGTCGAAGGTCTGGCCGTAAGGAGCCTTCACCAGGTCCACCTGGCAGCCGAAGGCCTTGGTCAGGTCGGCCCAGCGCTCGCCGAATTTGCCGGCAGTGAGCACCAGCACCCGGTCGCCCGGCGAGGTCAGATTCGAGACCGAAGCCTCCATCGCCCCCGTCCCCGAGCACGCCAGCAGCAGGACATCGTTGTTGGTGCCAACAAAGACCTTCAACTGGGCGAGCACCTTCTGAAAGAGAGCGCGAAACTCCGGCGTGCGGTGGTGAATGTCCGCCGCCGCCATGGCAAACTGGGCCGCCGGCAACAGCGGCGTCGGGCCGGGCGTATACAAGCGCGTCTTGCGAATCATGGTTTTCTCCTCGTTTCTCGCCGGGGCCTGGGGGATACTGGAACCGAAGTTGGACAGGTTCTTCGCAACATCGGAGCGGCTCAGCATCCCCAGGGCCATCCGTCAATCACAGAATACACTTTTATGTGGCTTTTGTGAATTCTTTTCTATGGAAATCTTCCCCGCCGCCCCAAACCGGCTCAAACCGCCAACCAAAGGCCCCAGTCAACTCAACTCCTCCGCCAACACTCAAAATCGGTACAATTCTCCTTGGGGCGCCTGTTGCGGCAGCCCGCAATCTCCAATCGTCAGGTAGGAGTCCATGACCGAAGCAGGCGCGCTCGAACTCATCGTCACCCAGCAGATCGTCGCCTCCATGAAGGCCCACAATGAGGTCCGCACCACCACGCTGCGCCTGATCAAGAACGCGCTCAAGAACAAGGCCATCGAGAAGCGCGCCGCGCTCACCCCGGCCGAGGAGCAGCAGGCCCTGGCCACCATGATCAAGCAGCGCCGCGACTCCATCGAGCAGTTCACCAGGGGCAACCGGCCCGAACTGGCCGCCAAGGAAGCCGCCGAGATTGTAGTCGTCGAGGAGTTTTTGCCCAAGGCCCTGGACGAAGCCAGCCTTCGCGCGCTGGTGGCCGAAGCCATCGCCGAGTTAACCGCCGCATCCGGCCAGAAGCCCGCGCCCAGAGAGATCGGCACAGTCATCAAAGCCGTCCAGGCCAAACTCCAGGCCAGCGGGCTGCGCGCCGAAGGCCGCGTGGTCAGCGAGACTGTAAAGAAGGAACTGGCCGGCTGAGGCAGAGATTCCCAGGCCTCGTCCGTCGCGGCGGAGAAACCTGGGAATCCCAGTCATCGGTGATGGATTATGCCGAGTCGAATGACGCGCCCTGGTCTAAGGGCAAATACAGCATGCCCAGGCCGATCGGCCTGCCAGCGTCCCTTTTGACTACTTGGGGGTTGACGCACCCGCGGCGCCTGCGCTTGCTTCCTTCTTGTTCTCCCGCACCAGCAGCACCCGGCTCGCGGTGTCGATGAAGTCCTGCGAGTTTGGGCGCGCGGCATCGTTGCCGGAGTGGAAATCGAAGATGGTGACGGACCCCGGTTTGTCGCTGCGCTCTTGCGAGGTCCATATACGGGTGCAGGAAAGGTGGATCAGATCCGTTACATGGACCTCGTTCGCGGCCTGGCCGAGTTCGTCGACGGCGGCCGGGCAATAAGCCTTGGCCGTTTTGGCCTTATCGAACAAACCCGCCAATTCGCCGAGGGCCGGCAGCCGCCAGTCCGCGTAGCCGCCCCCGCGATAACTCCCCGCATAAGACTTTGCGTTTGGCCAGCTTAGAGCAGCTCCGTTGTCTCTTGCCGCCCACATCAGATTGGTCTTCGTATCCAATACTGTGCCGTCATCGTAGGCGATGAATTGCCCATCCTTTCCACCCTCCTTGGGCGGAGTCTTTTCGGCGCCCGGCGCGGAAGGGGGCGTTGCAGGTTTCCTCGGAGCGGGAAGGTCCTGGCCGCCCTGCTGGCGCAACAGTTCCTGAATGTCTTTGTGGTCCCACACGATTGCCGAGTGCAAGGGCGACCAGCCGTCATTGTCCACGGCGTTGACATCCGCCTTGCCGGCCAGCAGCAATTCCACCACATCCTTGTTGCCTTTAGCCGCCGCCAGATGCAGGGGCGTCGATCCATTGTTGGCTTTGGCGTTGACATCCGCCTTGCTGGCCAGCAGCAGTTCCGCCACGTCTTTGCGGTCGTTGAAGGCCGCCACGTGCAAGGGGGTCTGGCCGTATTTATCGTCCTTGCTTGAAACCAGATTCGGATCGGCTTTGAGCAACGACTTGATCTTTGCCAGGTCGCCATCCCGGGCCGCATCGTGAATCGGGCCGCAGAAGCCGGGGGAGCCGGAAGCCAGCGCGGCCACCAGGACCAGCGCAACGGCGGCGCGGCGGGTTAGGGCGAGTTGAAGGAGTTGAAACAGACTGCCATGAAGAGTGTTCATATGAAGAGAAATCTCCCTTTGAGCGTTGATTCGGCAACATTTTACCACCTGCCAAGGCTTGGGAAAACCGGCGCGGGAGGCCCCGGCGCAACTTCTCGCGGGAGTTGCCGGGGTCTTCATTTTCCGGTCTGTATATTCACCAGCGCCGTCGCCTCAGCCCTCTGCACGCCCGGCGAAACCGTCCGCGTCTGCGGCGCCCGCCAATGGTCGATGTGGCTGATCCTGTGGACGCAGCCGATGGTGCAGCTGGGCGCGCAGCTCTTGGCCGTCAGAAACTCCCGCTTGATGTCCGCCGTGGTGTAGCCGGCCAGCGGCACGCCCGGATACCCTCTCTGCTGCGAGCAGTAGTGCACCAGCCCGTCCTCGCAGATATACAGGTAGCGGGCACCGGCACGGCAGCGCCAATCGTTCGTTTTTCCGGCGGCAATCGCCTCCTGAAAGTGGTCGAACTTGGAGTAGTTGACCTTCCTCCAGTTGCTCATCTCGAAGAAGACCCGGGCCTCCTCCTCCTTGAGCGGCTTAAGTTGCCCGTCCGCGTCGTGGATAATCCCGATCGTCGCGGTGAAGCCCAGCTCCAGCGCCCGCCGTCCGATCACCAGCGCGTCGTTGGGATCCCTGAAGCCTCCGCCCACCACGGAGTTGATGTTGACGAGGAACTCGGCGTGCTCGGAGAGCATCACCAGCTTCTTGTCCAGCACCTTCAGGCTCTTCTTCGAGATCTCGTCCGGCACAAGATTATCGATGGAAATC
>JBEKZR010000367.1:0-3798 GCA_049509715.1 Occallatibacter sp.
ATGTTCGCCAGCTCGTCGTGGAAGATATCCGCATCCTCGGGGGTGGCAAAGTAGCCACCGGCCAGGCCCCAGTCGCGGATGGTTTCCACCACCCGCCCCACCAGTTGCCGCACCCCGGTCTCCCGCTCCGGCGTGTCCAACTGCCCGTGCAGGTACTTCGAGGCCACAATATTGGTGGCCGTCATCGACCAGTCCACCGGCACTTCCACGTCCTTCTGCTCAAAGATCGTGTTGCCCTTGGCATCGGTAATGGACGCAGTGCGCCGTTCCCACTGGAGCTGGTCGTAAGGGGAGATGCCTTCAGTGGAAAAGCGGCGCGTAAAGGTCAGCCCCCCCTGGGTGTAGGGAGTCTGGAGGGCGGTGGTGGAAGTCTGAAGCTGGGCCTCGTTCATGAAATCTCCTTCATCGGCAAGAAACGGCTAATGCTCTGGCACGACCAGGCGCGACTCAGCCTGGGAGGGGGCAATGCAAATCTCTGACAAAGAACGGGAATCGGGGGACTTGGAAAGACCGCGAGTTCTCTTCTCTCAGCGACTCCCCGGCGGCTCTCGGCGCCGGGTTTGGTTACAATCTGTTTACAGCCGCAGATGAAAAAGTACCGCTCTCTGTGGTGCCTGTCAACAAAAAACCACAATATCTTGTGTTTTCTAACAATTCCCCGTATCTGGTTTCTAAACACGGGCAATTGCCTGTGGAAAGCTCAAAAGCCCCAAGCGCGGCGCGGACATGACGCCGATTTTGCCCCAGAATCAGGGCAGCCTGACTCTTGCCTGTCCTTACAATCAGCCTAGTCCTCGCCGGGGCCGGCTACAAGGCGCAGAAACGGTGCAGATTGGGGGTGTGGCTGTGGAGATTGGGGCTCGAGCGGTTCTGCAACTGCTCTACACCGAAACCACAACCATCGAGCGGCTCGCCGCGGCGAGCCACCTTGCACTCTGGCGGCAAGAGCACGCGAGTTGGAGAACCGCTCTGTTGCCTGCGGAAACCTGGTTGGCGCGGGAACCGCGGGTGGCTGATAGGCTGGGTTTGTGATCGCACCCACCCCATCAACCCTAGACTGGAAGCCCGTCTCGCGGCCCGGCCCCGTGACCCTCTGCGGCCGCTATGTCACCCTGGAGCCGCTCGACGCCGAACGCCACACCGCGGCCCTGTGGCGGGCCGTCGAGGGTCACGATGAGCTTTGGACCTGGCTGTTCGACGGCCCATTCGCCACCGAGGCCGATCTTCGCCGGGCCATCGAGGAGAAACAGGCCGCAACCGGCGCTGTCTTTCTGGCCATTGTGCCGGAAGCGACTGGGTTGCCGGGGTCCCCACGGCCAGGTCTTCGTCCGTGGGGTAAAGGAGCAGCCGGTTGGGCCAGCTACATGCGCATGAAGCCGGCGCATGGAGTCATCGAGGTGGGCAACATCCTGCTAGCTCCGTCGTTGCAGCGCACCACCGCCGCCACCGAGGCCATGTTACTGATGGCCGGCCACGTCTTCGACCACCTCGGCTACCGCCGTTACGAGTGGAAATGCGACGCGGAGAACCAGCCTAGCCGCCGCACCGCCCTGCGCCTGGGATTCACCTTCGAGGGCATTTTCCGCCAGCACATGGTCGTCAAAGGCAGGAGCCGCGACACCGCTTGGTTCTCGATGCTGGACCACGAGTGGCCGGCCCGCAAACGAGCCTTCGAAGCCTGGCTGGAGCCAGCCAACTTCGACAGGGAGGGGCGGCAAGTTTCGCCACTTCGCCTGCCCTCCGCCGATTCGGTCTGAAGTTAACTTAGCTGCGCCTGTTCTGCTACTGCGTGTTCTTCGCTGTATTCGTTTTGGCTGGCGTCGCTGGCGCAGTTGCCTGCTGAGAACCAAGCTTGAAAGTGACGGCAAACCCAAGTCCCCATTTGTACCCACTCGTTGTGGGCAGCGTTGAAGGAAGTGTCGCGGTCTGGCCGCCGAGAACCAAGCCGCCGCCAAGGCGCGTCACCTGCCCAGCATAGCCTCCGACCGTCAGAAACAAATAGCGATGCGCGACCGCCCACGAAGGCCCCAGTAGGTATTCGAGCGACGTGCCGGTTGAGGAACTGCTCTTCACTGTTGCCCCGAAACTAACATACGGTGTCAAGTCGCGCGCCGTCTTCGATTCCTGGTCGCCGAGCCGATAACTCACGACCAGCATTGGCAGAATCCGCCAGTTGGATGCGCTGTCATCCACAATGCAACCCGTATAAGTCACAGACGAAGTTGAAGCCGGGCAACTGGGACTTGAACCCGCCGCCGCAGTCCCATAGCTATGCTGCTCAAGCGGAGAGAATACCATCCCAGCTGACTCGTAGACACGCGGCCCATAACCAAACTGGAGCTTTCTATAGGTATAGGTCGCGCTGTCTGGTGTCTGCTGCTTGGCGGGGTCGGTGGTAGTTTGCTGGTCGGTTGTTTTAGTCGTCTTGGATGAGGCATCGGCCTTGGCCGCTGGGGTCGCGGGCTGTGGATTATTACCTGTCACTGCACCAGGCCCACCAATGTTGATTTGAACGAGCGCAAGCGACTGATTGGTGCAGGTCAACGTTACAGTATCCGTCGACTGGTAGTTATCGGCTACATCGTAGACAGTTGCGCTCGTCTCGTCAGCTATCTGAAGCTTGGCTTGCGCGTCAACGATGGCAGAAGCGAGCGAAGTGGACATTTTGGCGATTGAGGCAATCTGATTCGTCCAGGTTGCGGCGAAGAAGGACTTCGGGTCCTGATAGATGCTGGCCAGATCCGCCAAATCCTGCTTGTTCAGTTTGGCGACATCTTGGTCCGTATCGCATTCGCTACTCGGCTTTAGATGGCCGGCTTCTGTCTTGGCTTCTGCCGCAAGTTCCGTCGCCACAGTTGTGAAATCCTTGCCGTATTCATCGCTGAGAACCTTCTTCAGGGAATCAGCTTTCAAGGAGCCTTTAGCAAAAGTAGTCTGACTCGGGTCATTGGTCAATTGGGCGATTGCCGAATCGGACACGGTCTCGCTAAAGACAGGCAAAGAGGGTGATATTTGTTTGAGCGTCTTCGACTCGTCGAGAAGGGCCCGCCAGTCCGATGTTGCGTTGTTCGCTTTCAAAACAAAGGTATTGTATGCCTTAACATCCGCTTGGGAATCCTTTACAGCCTGAGTCACAACTGTCGAAAAGACGTTCGCAGCATCGATCAAGTCCACCGTGTTCTGACGAGTAATGTTGTATTCGTCCATGCACTGCTGTGGAGTTTTCGAAATAGTTGTACCAACCAATCCGGCTAGGCCCTTAGGAAGTTTCGCATTGGATTTTATTAAATTCGAGCTCGTGGATATTGCGGGTGACGATGCTGCAGTGGTTGATTTGCCCTGATCGGCCGGACTCGGAGTTTTATTACCAGACGGAACAGCACCCAAGCTAGACAGAAAACTTGAAAGATCCGGCTCCGGCGTTGGAACAGATGCAAAGGACGGCTTACAGGACTTGAGGAGCGGATTGTAGTTAATCAAAACAAACTTCAATGTTTGTCCATTCGGGAAAGCTGACGGCACGCCGCAAGGTCCAACATCCGTGCCATTGCATTTGGCATGCTTCGCGGTCTTGCTTCCGGGGCAATAATTAATGTCTCCAGGGTTCGCCATATCGACGAAGACTGCTGGCTCCTGCGTAAATTTTTGGACATCATCGCAGGGATTGGAATTCTGGTCAGAGGACTGCGCGCTGGCAATGGTGGTTGAGGTAAGGACTAGAAACGCAGCTGTGACAAGGATGGATGCAGGCAAAGCTCTCAGCTTCATGAACAACCTCCATTGGTCTTCTTTAAGGGG
>JBEKZR010000368.1:0-3796 GCA_049509715.1 Occallatibacter sp.
CGGCGCGCAGCGAAGTTTCCAGCGGGTAACTTCGATTGCAATACCGCCATGTGCCGGATTTCACTCGGGAACCATGCCCTAGCGGCGATTCGGGACGGCCTCAGGCGGCTTTCCGGCATTGAGCCATTCAAGCGCCTTTCCCGGATTCTCCTTCAGGTAGATGTACGTGGGGTCCTGGGTCCGCGACCTTTTCAGCACCGCTCCCACTTGCTCTTCGGTTGTCGCTTGCCGCAGTTCCCGCAATCTATCGGGAAAGCGCCGCCGCATGTGATCCCAGTAGGCTTCAGTGGCAAGGGGAAGTTTGCAGGGGCGAATGGAGCAGACATCAAACGAGCGCTTCCAACTCAACTCCGGCAGTCCCGCCAACGCACCGGCAAGGTTCCGAGGATTCCCGTGGAATCGGCGACTCTTGAGGAATTGCCACAATGCGGCCTCGTGCTTTTGGGGGTCGTTATAAAACGGCGCATAAAACACACCGGGCATTCTCTTCTTTGCCGCAATGATCGCGGCTATGGCCTGTTGCGGGCTTCTGGCTTTGCGCAATTCAATCGAAAGATAGGGCCAGTTCCGCTCTACCCAATTGGTCAGTTGGTCCCTGCGATGAAGCAGTTTCTTTGGTTCCAGCTTGGGTTTACGGCCTTTTCCTCTCTTCGCCGGTGGCGGCCCCAGAGGATTGGCTCCCGCTCCAAATGCCTCCGCCTCCAGTTGTTCGATGCGCTCATTGATCTCTGACAGCCTTTTCGCAATCTCGGGCAAAGAAAGTACAACCTCAGAATTCACCGTTTGTGACGGCCTTTTCCTCATAATTCGACAAATAATACCGCGTTTACCTCGTATGTGGAAATCCTGTCTCGTGCATATATGAGGGTACCGTTTTATTTGCAATCATTTGGGCTAATACTTGAACATGCGAAAACCACGAAATGCCGCTCCGCCTCAAACGAACGGGCCTGTTTCCTCTACCCAGTCCGCCCAATGCAATTCTGTTCTTCCCTACACCCTCGAAGACTCCCATATCGCGGCCTTCATTCAGTTTTTCGAGACCTTGGACCGCTGGGATCGGGAACGCGCACAAGAAGGGCCATTGAGATGAACAGCGAGTTTGCAGGGCGCGGCGAACAGCAGAACGGGCAACGGTTCTTAGAGGGCTCCGACCCGCGACTTAGACGGCACACTGCGTCTTGCAAGACGGCAGGCGGGGAATCGAAAACCCTGCCTGCCGGTAAGGATGAAAAGCCGTCTCGGGAGTTTGAGGGCGGAGCCCTCAACAGCGCCGAAGGCGCTGTGCCTTCTTTACTTGACTCTATAACGAATAATCGACACACTGACCCGCCGGACTGCTACGCCCGCCCCGTGGGGCGGGGCAAGTATTGCGGTAGCTTGTGCATCAAAGGCAGAGACCCGAAGACGAATCGCACGGTTTATCGAAGGGTCAACTGCGGTTCCTGGTCCTGTAGCTACTGCGGGCCTCGGAAGGCAAAGATTGCCCGGTACGTAATCCGCAAAGTTGCCGAAGAACTGGGCCTCTGCTATTTTCTTACTCTCACTCTCGACCCGGCAAAGCTCACGGATGTCGAGAGTGCTGTCCTCTACTTGCGGACCATCTTCAATAAGTTTCGGGAGTACCTGCGTCGAAAATATGGTGTCCCACCGGATTTCATCTGCATAAGGGAATTCACTCGTCGCGGGCTCCCACATCTGCACATCATGTTTGATCGCCGTATCGAGCAAAAATGGATTAGCAAGACCTGGGACCGCCTCGGGGGCGGACGAATCGTCTACATCAAGCAGGTCACGGTCCGGAATATTACCCGGTATCTGTCGAAGTACCTGACCAAAGAGCTGCTCTTGTCAGCTCCGAAGGGTACGCGAAGAATCACAACGTCTCGGACAATCAAGCTCTTTCCGAAATTCAACTCGGGAATCGCCTGGGAGTTGATTCGGGAATCTATCTGGTACGTGTTGACGATGCACCGTGTAGCCGAGTTTGAACACCAACCCGATTTGTTTCGATTCATTGTTATGCAATTCGACGAAGAGGGAATTCTCAAGGCGTTTGAATTGGTCGAAGACGGATGACGTGCGTTGTGAGGCTGATCTGGATTCGTTTTCGGCGTGGGGGATGTACATGTACGTACGCCGCCGGGATGTCCGCGGCCTGGAATCTCAATTCGCACGTGCGGAAGTGACGTGCAGGTACGCAACACCGCGGGGGTGTCCGCGGCCTGGAATTTCGATTCGCACGCGTGGAAATGACGTACAGGTACATGCCGCGGGGGGTACCGCGGGCGGAGATTTCGATGTGCAACCGCGGGTGCGGCATGTACGTGCCTCGGGATTGGAAAATTCACGTCCTGGTGATGTGCATGGAGTGAATCAGCATCACGTGCGATTTCAGGGGGGGCGCGGGGGTGGGTATGGCGGCGAATAATTGGGATTGCGATTTACTGACGGTTGCGGAAATTGCACTTCGGCTCCACGTCCCTGTCTCGTGGGTCTACGAACGTACACGGCGACGCGGAAAAGAGCGAATTCCGCACATCAAACTCGGCAAATATCTGCGCTTTGAAATCACCGCGGTTCGGAGCTGGCTGGACGGTCTGAGGCTCACTTGATGAATCCTGCTTTGGGGACTACTCTTCCATCAGACGCACTACCACCTGAACGGGCAACATTCGGAGGACGAATGACCCGTAAAAGGTGTTTTCAAGAAGGCTCGCTTTTCAAGCGAGGTACTCGCAAGAAGGTGTGGGTCGCCCGCTGGTGGGAACCCGTGATTGGTCCCGATAACGTGCCTGGACGGATTCGGCGCTCAGAGGTTCTCGGAACCGTTGCGGAAATCCCCACGGTCCGTCAGGCAAGGCAGATGCTTTCCGATCTGCTGCGCGAGGTCAACAGCGGCGACTTCCGGCCTCAAGCGGTCTGGACACTTCGCAGTTTTGTGGAAGAACGCTGGAAACCGGATGTGTACCCCACACTCAAATTCTCAAGCAAGAAGTTCTACGACAACATGGTTGACACTCATCTCATCCCGGTCTTTGGCGACACGCAGCTTCGCTTGATCTCGAAGGACCGCGTCCAGAGCTTTCTGACAATGAAAGCGCAGGCCGATTCATCCTGGAAGACGGTCAAGCACATTCGGACTGTGTTTGGCTCGATTCTCGAAGCGGCAGTGAGAGATGAGCTGTTGGCCTCCAACCCTGTCCGGAAAACACGTATGCCGAGACATGGCCCGGTCGAAGAGAAGGCTCCGATTGAATCGGAAAGAGTAAAGGAGCTAATCGAGAAGCTCGCGGAACCCTCACGCTCCATCGCGTCTTTACTGGCGATGACGGGTCTGCGGATCGGCGAACTGCTGGCCCTTCGCTGGCAGGACGTTGATTTGCAGAATGGTTTCCTATCGGTTCGACAAACGGTCTACGAAGGCCATTTCGACGAACCGAAGAGCAAGGGGAGTAAGCGCCGCATCCCTCTCGGCCCGAAATGTACCGAGATTCTCGCAGCCTTGAAGCCCGCCGAAGCAGCCCCGTCCGCTTTGGTGTTTTCAACCCGGAACGGCTCCCCGCTCAGTCGGCGCAATCTGCTCAATCGCCAACTCAAGCCAGTGTGCAAGGCGCTCGGATTGACCGGGGCGAACTGGCACTGGTTCCGGCATGCGCACGCGACGTTGCTGGACTCGGTAGGCGCACCGATCGGCACAACCCAGGCGCTGCTCGGACATTCGTCCTCGGAAATCACCCGAGGAACATACATTCACTCGGTCCCGGCGGATGCACGTCGAGCAGTAGAGAACGTG
>JBEKZR010000369.1:0-3769 GCA_049509715.1 Occallatibacter sp.
TCAGCATCCAAACGCAGTAAGCGAGACCAGCGGATGAAGGGCTGGGGTTTACCACCCCAGCGAAGAAGACCCCGCCGCAGCGGGCTGGGGATCTCGACTTTTCACACTTGTGACAGAAGCATGCAGCAGGGATGGGAAGTCGAGGCCAGCGGCAGGACAATCGGTCTGAGAATTGATTTGGCAGGGAGAGCGGCGGAGGGACGGATGGACTTTTCCGACGCTCCCCCAGAAGAAGGATGAGAGACACGATGAAGCTCACGAAGGACGAGTGGTTGTTCGGCGCCGGCAGACGGTTGGGACTTGGACTGCTATTGGGACAGTGCCTGATGGGAATGGCGTTGGGGTTGATGGCCAATGCGCAGGCGGTCAGCACGACGACGGTTCAGGGGACGGTGTATCTGGCGAACGGGGCGCCTGGCGCGGGGACACTGAACGTGAGCTGGCCGGCGTTTACGACGGCGAACGGGCAGTCGGTGGCGGCGGGGAAGTTGATGTTGACGATCGCGCCGGATGGATTTGTGAGCGTGAATCTGGCGCCGAACGTGGGGGCGACGCCGGCGGGGTTGTATTACACGGCGGTTTACCACATGAGCGACGGCACGACGAGCACCGAGTACTGGGTGGTGCCGGCGGCGGCGCAGGCGAGCCTGGGACAGGTGCAGGCGCAACTGATGCCGGCGGCGCAGGCGGTGCAGGCGGTGAGCAAGACGTATGTGGACCAGGCGATCACGGAGTTGACGGAGAGCCTGCTGACGGCGTCGGGCGGAACGCTGAGCGGGCCGCTGTATCTGAACGGGGATCCGACGCAGCCCATGCAGGCGGCGGACAAGCACTATGTGGATACGACGTTCAATATGGAGATTCCGATCGCGGGCGGCAACATGACGGGTCCGTTGACGACGCCGTCGGTGAACGGGGTACAGTCGCCCGAGGCGGCCAGCTCACAGACGACGCTGCAGGCGGCAGTGACGGCGGCGGGGAGCACGGGAGCGGTGGAGATTCCACCGAATTATGCGGGGACGGACGCATTTACGAATTTGAACGGCGTGTATGTGGCGGATCTGCGGCGAGGAAACGCGCAGCAGTATGAGCGCAGCGTGAAGGAATTCGGCGCGGTGTGCGATGGAACGACGGACGACACCAACGCGTTGCAGTCGGCTTTGAACTATGCCCAGACGCACGGGGTGGCACTGACGATTCCTCAGGGGACGTGCAAGACGCGCGCGCTGAACTGGCACGGGGAATCGATCGGCGGGCTGGGCAAGCAGGTGTCGGCGCTGATGGGATTTCCGGGACAGGATGTGCTGGCGACGACGCCGGACAGCATGAATCTGCTGTCGTATACGCGGCTTCACGATCTGACGATTTATGTGGATCAGAGCCTGGATGCATCGTGCACGGCGGCTGAGGGGCGGGCGGCGGCGGGAAGCTGCGCGGTGAGCCGGCCGCTGGAGATCAATTCAATCTTCTCGCCGGGCGGGAGCGGGCTGACCGGGACGGCGGGAACGGGAACGGCGTGGGCGGTGGGCAATTGCGCGATCGCGATGCCGGCGGCGACGGGAGCGGGCGGGAACGGGCTGCGGGTAGCGGAGATTGAGAACCTGGAGATAGCGGCGACGGGCGTGGACCCGATGGCGCAGTACACGGGGGCGCACTCGACACACACGTGCGGTTTGTACCTGGCGCAGTGGCCGCAGTGGAGCGAGTTCCGGAATATCGATATACGGGGGCTGAATACGGGCATCGCGATCCCCGCGTTGCCGGGAACGGCGCCGGCGGGACTGAATTCGGATTCGAACCGGTGGCAGAACATCACGATTCAGGCAACGCACGGGTTTACGGCGGCGGCGGGCTCAAACAACGTGCTGGACAACGTGGTGGCGATGGCGGGAAATTCGGCGGCGACAGCTGAGCCGCCGACCGGGCTGGTGCTGGATTTTGTGGGCGCGCAACAGGGCTGGACGGTGCGGAATGCAGTGGTGTTGCCGGTGTGGAACGCGGTGCAGCCGCAACTGACAGTCACGGCCTCCGGCGGCGCGGTGACCGGGGTGAGCGTGGGTTCGGAACACGGATTGGGATTCGATCCGTATGGAACGCAGGTTCCCCTGACGTTCAGCGGGAGTTGCACGGCGCAGGCTACGGCAAGCGTGAACAGCAACGGGTCGATCGGGACGGTCACGGTGACGTCGGGAGGGGTCGGTTGCTCGGGAACGACGACGGCGAGCGTGAACGTGGCGGGAACCTGGGACACGGTAGCGCCGGTGAACCTGATTTCCGGGCAGAGCATGTCGTTGTTCAGCGGAAACCTGCTCAAGGGCAACGGCGGTTACACGGTGTGGAACGCGGCGGGTTCGCAAAGCAATGGAACGCAAATGGACGGCGGGGGCGGAACATTGCCGGGCGGAGGAAGCTATCCGGCGCTGGTGGCAAACAACCCGCTGGGATCCACCTATCAGGTGGACCAGTTTCCGGGTGCGGATTTCGGGGCCAAGCTCCAATCCTGTCTGCAGGCGGTGAGCGCGATCTACGGCGGCACCTGTGACGCGCGCAATTTTACCGGGAATCTGTCGATCGGATCGAACCTGACGATCTCGACGGCGAATGCGACGGTGCTGCTGCCGTGCGCCACCATTTCGACGGCCAACCAGGTGATCGTGACGGCGGGAACGAGGAATGTGGCGTTGCGCGGCTGCGCCTTGCGGGGAGCGAGCACGGCGAGCGGAAGCCAGGGCGGCACGGTGTTTCTGTATTCGGGAACAGGGGCGATGGTGCAGGTGGGCGACCCGACGTATGCCACGGACACCTCGGGCTTTCATTTGGACAACGCGGTGATCAATACCACGACGGCGACGAGCGCGACCGCGCAAGGATTGGTGGCCTATCGCACCCAGGAGATGTATATCGAAAGCCTGTATTTGCTGGGGAATCAGAACCAGACAGGCATGACGCTGGACGGGACCGGGAACTATACGGGCGGAAGCTTTTTCGGCAACCAATTCAGCGGGTTCCAGACGGCGGTGAACGCGATTGGGCACCAGATTGCGAATCCGGCTACGGGGGACTGGATGAACGCGAGCACGTTTGTGCGGCTGCACATCGATTGCCCAACGAGCGGGGGAAGCCCGATCAGCGGGACCTATGGGGTCAACCTGCAGCAGGGGGATGGAAACACGTTCACGGGGGGAGATATAGAAGGATGCAATACAGCACTGCACCTGGGCGCGAACGCAGTGAACAATACGATAGTCGGGTTGAGGAACGAAAACTCGACCAACCAGGTGGTGGCGGACGCGGGCAGCTCGTACAACAACTGGATGACCGGCGGGACGATGTATACGGGAGCATTGACGGACAACGGCACGCGCAACAGCTTCCTGGATACATTTCACCGGAGTTTCAACGGCTTGAATGGCGATTGGTACGGGAGCCAGAAGGACGCCACGGTCACCAATCATTACCGGATAGGCATTGGAGCGGGAAACGAGCGCGGACTGCTGGCCCGGTACCAGACGGACTACGGATACCGGTGGACGATGGGACTGAGCGACGCAACGGCGGGCGCACAGTTCTATCAGGTGTTGGATGAACTGAATAACGTGTACCGGCTATCGATCGGACAGTATAACAACGGGCAGTCGAGCACCAACAACCAGACGGTGGTCAATTCGGCGGGGACGGGGGCTGTGGTTCTGAACGGCTCAAATAACTCAGGCACCGGAGGGGTGGTCATTGGATCGGGCGGAGCGAGCGAGACCACCGTGGCGACGAT
>JBEKZR010000037.1:0-16258 GCA_049509715.1 Occallatibacter sp.
CCTCCCCCCGCACTCTCGTCTCCCAGCACCGGTTCTTCTTTGTAGAGCAAAGGTAGATTTGGAGTGTCCCTCTATCAGAACCGTGAATTTTCTTCATACGCCGCTGTAATTCAGCCTTAGGAATGACAACAAAGTCGGGCTTAGTGCTCTCGAATCCACGCAGCACAAAAACCCAAAACTGCGCATGCGATTTGTCGAGCTTCGTCTTGTTTAATGTGAACCAGCTATAGCAGCGGAGCAAACGCCTCAGTTTGGCCTCCTTCTCTGGCAGAAAATCTTTGCCGTACTTCACCTGCAGCGAAACGGCGTGTAGGTTGGTGCTGTCAGTGACTAAAAAGTCGATGCCAGTGTCCTTAGCCGGTATCCATACATTCAGCTTTTTCAGCTTTGGGTTTTTCTGGATGTGAAGACCGACCAGGTATTCCCCAGGGTGAATTGCAAACAGTTGTTTCATTGGTACAGTGTAGCAAATACCGTGCAGAGATAATAGCGAGAAAATCGACTCTTGCTGTCTTTCTTCAACGCACATTTCGGCACTACCGAGGCCTGCTGGATGAGGACGGATTCAGCCTTCGAGCTGCCGCAGCCACTCCGCCAACAGCGCGGCCACCTTCCGCGGCTGCTCGTAGGCGGCAAAGTGGCCCGCGTGAGGCAGCAGGTGGAACTCGCACCCGCCCGGCGCTGTGCGGAAGACTTTCATATCGGCCCGGCTCACGGTGGTATCTTCGCCGCCGGCGATGGCCATCACCGGCACGCCGATGGTGGCGACGGTGGGCACGGAATCGGGCCGCGTGGCGAGGCCAGCCTGCACGGCTGCCGCGGCCTCCGGAGTCAGCGTCATGCGGGCCCGCAACTCGGCCACGATCTCTGGGCGGCGCAGGCGCGCCGTTTTCCCGATCAGGTTCTGCGCCATGCCGTCGAACAGCGCCCGCGTGCCCTGGGCTCTCACTTGCGCAATGTTTTCCGCGCGCTTCAGCAGGTTAACCTCGGCGTCCGGCTGCGGCTTGGAGCAGACAAACGCCAGCCCCCGCATCCGCTCCGGGGCCCTGCGCCACAACTCCAGCAGCACATAGCCGCCGATCGAGCATCCGGCAAAAACTGCCGCCGGCACGTGAAGATGATCCAGAAGGGCAAGAATGTCGGTGGCCAACTGCGCCATGGTCAGCACCGGGGCGTCGGGAACGCGCTCGAAGCCGCCTACCGGCAGGGTTTCGCCCAACTCCGAGTTGCCGTGGCCGCGCAGGTCGGGAACGATGGCGCGAACGCCGGCCAGATCTTCGGTAAGCGGACGCCAATACTCATGATCGAGTGGCGTGGGATGAAGAAAGACCACCGGCAGCCCTGCTCCGGTATCGCGAAAACCCAGCCTCGCTCCGTCCGATTCGTACCAACCGTTCATACATTAGGAGGATACGCCCCCGGCAGCTCGAAAGGCTCCTCGGGAATCCCAATCCAGGCGGCCACATAAGCCACGCCCACAAATCCGCTGGTGAAGATGAATCCCAGTACAGTCAGAATGCGCACGACGGCCACATCCCAGCCGTTCGACTGCGCCAGCGCCAGGCAGACCCCGGCAATCTGGCGGCCCACGCGTGGCCGAACCAGCGGCCTGCCCAGCGGCCTGCCGGACACTGCCTGCGCCACGGGAATCACCGCGCCGCAGTTCGAGCAGAACCGCGCGCTCGGTGGCAATCCAGTTCCGCATTGGTGACAAAAGACAGCCATAATGGATCCCTCCTGCACAAACCCCATCCATCCTGAATATACGGAAGCGAAACCTCCGCGGTTCCATGCGCTTCGTTCAAGTCCGCTAGCTCCCTCTGTAGACCGTGCGCAGGTATTTTCGCGCCGTATCGGCACGGGAAGTGTTGGGACCCGCGTCAATGGCCATCTGGTAGTCCTTGAGCGCCAGTTGCCGCTCGCCGTTCATGTCGTGGCACTCTCCGGCGGCCAGCAGCGACCGGATTTTGAGTTCAGGTCCCACATTCGGGGTCCACGCGGCCTGCTCGTAGGACTGCGCCGCCTCTGCGTAGTGCCGCTGCCCGCGCAGGGCGTCGCCGAGGCCAAAGTAGGTGAGTTCCATGCGCGCGGAATAGTAATAGCCGGGCTTGGCGTTGGTGGCCAGAATCTCGCGGTATGCGTCGACGGCTCCCATGCCCTCGCCCGCATCCTTGCGCAGGTTGGCCTCTTCCAGGCTGAACAGGTAGTCGCGGGGATATTCGCTCTTCAGACCGCGCACCACCTGGATGGCCTCTTTGTATCGAGCCTCGCGGCGCAGGAAAAGCGCAATCGTGGTGCGGGCCTCCACGTTGGTCACCGGCCCTCGGTTCCCATCGTCGGTCAGCATCTCCAGGCCCTTGGTTTTTGACCCCGTCATCCCGGCAAACCCGATCAGCAGCTTGAACGGGAGCGGCAGCGCTCCCACCACATACTCATACACCCCCACCACCAGCTTCGCGTCCACGTACTCCGGGTCCAATTCCAGCACGCGCTCGTGATCGTTCTTGGCCCCCAGCGCCAGCTTGAATCCCGCCACGTAGCCCCGCTCCACCATGGCAATATAGGTGCATTTGAGGGCTCGCGCCCAGCCCCGCGCATAGAGAGCGTCCACGTCGTTCTGGTTCTTGCTCAGCCGCCAGTCGGCCTCGTGGATGGTTTCGTCGGCCAGGGCCAGGATGCGGTCCCGTGCCTTCGGGTCTTCAACGGTGGCGTGCCGCCCGGTCAAAAAGCCGTCGTTGGCGTAGAAGGTCGTGTCCAGCAGGTCCAGCCGGTAGAGTTCCTGAAAGAGCACCGCGTCCAGCAGCAGCACCGTCCCCTGCGGATCGCCGGGGTGTGCTGCGTGAAACCGCTCGAACCTCTCCACGGTCCCCGCATAGTCCAACTGGTAGAAGTGATTGAAGGCCTCGCGGACCAGAGGATCGTTGTTCAGGGGATTGGTATGAACCCCGGAAGCCCAACCCAGGCTCGCCGCTCCCAGCAATGCAACGCCCCATCCCAATCCGCGCATCGAGATTGATCCTGTCTTCAACCTTAATTCTCCATCTTGCTCTCGAAAAAAGGAAACTCCCGCCTGTTTGACGTTAACCAACAGCAGAAGACGTTCCAACATGCTTCACCCTTTGCCGACCTATTTGCGGCGTCATCGACGCGCCGCTTAACCCCCGGATTCCTCTCTTGCTTGAAGGATTGGTGAAATGAATCGTAAAGAGATGCTGCGACTGTTGCTCAATCAGGCCCAGTTTAACGGATTCGAGTTCCGCCGTTGGTTCCTCTCCCATGTACAGCCTATCTGGCCCGGCGCCGAGCAGGCACTGGCCCTGCTGGCTGAGGGGGGCCGCCATTACACGCTGCTCTTCTCCCACGACTTCGCCCGCTGCTTCTGGCGGAGCGGCGCCCATATGTGCTTCATGATGCCCTCCGTCACCTATCCTAGGGTCAACGCCCAGGGCGACGTGGCCTACGTGACCCGCAAGCCCTTTACCCGCCGCACCATCAAGCCCGATGTGTGGAAGTATCACCTGCGCCAGATGGCCGCCGCGGAGGACCCCATCGATTATCTCTCCCGCTTCCTGCCCGCGCAGGACCAGTCCAGGATTCGCGAAATCCCCGCCGCCCCGCCTATGGCGGCCCAGGCCTGAGGCATGCCGGCCCTGGCCCCAACAGCTTTAAGTCGCGGCTTCCCCGCGGCCGCATGAGGTTGGCGATTTCTCCATGAAATCGCCAGCCTCGTGCGCAGATTCCCAATTGCGCGCGTGAGAATAACGGGGCGCCTGCATGCTTTAGGATTCAATTATGCCCATCCCGGAACGGCTGAACCCCACCTTCGTTTCCGCCCGGTCGCCGGCGCCCCGCCGCCCAGACCCCATGGCAGAGGCGCGCCGCCGCCTTATCGTGGCCCTCGATGTGCCCGATGCAGCCTCGGCCGGCGCCCTTGTTGCCCGCCTGCAGGACACCTGCGGCTGGTTCAAGGTGGGATTGAAGCTCTTCGTGGCCGCCGGTCCCGCCGTCCTGGAGCCTCTGCTCAAGCGCCGCCACTCCGTCTTCCTTGACCTGAAACTCCACGACATTCCCAACATCGTCGCCGGAGCGGTGCGCTCTGCCGCGGCGCTGGGTGTGCGCATGACCACCGTCCACGCCGCCGGAGGCCCTGCCATGCTGGCCGCCGCCCGCGCCGCTCTGGACGGCCTCTCCGATCCCCCTGAGCTGCTGGCCGTCACCGTGCTTACCAGCATGGATTCGGCCCAGTTGAGCGCCATTGGCGTCGAGCGTTCCCCAGCCAGCCAGGTGGAGTTGCTGGCCCGCATGGGCCTGGCTGCCGGAATTCGAGGCTTTGTCTGCTCTCCTCACGAGGTCGCTTCCCTGCGCGCTCTGACCGGTCCCGAAGGCGTGCTGGTCGTTCCCGGCATCCGTCCCGCCGGCGCTGACACCGGCGACCAGAAGCGCATCGCCACCCCCGCTGAAGCCCTGCGCCAGGGCGCCAGCTACCTGGTCGTCGGCCGCCCCATCATCAACGCTCCCGACCCCGCCGAAGCCGCCGAGACCATCCTCAAAGAAATGGCCGCAGCCCTCTAGTGTCCTGTCTCTGAAGTACGTTTCAAAAGAGATCTGTCATCCTGAGCGAAGTAGGGCGCGTTTTGTGCGGCCTACGCAGTCGAAGGACCTGCGTCTCGGAGGGAGGCGGGGGGGGGGCAACCCCCGCATAAACCCACCCACCCATTTTGAAAATCAATCAACGCGGCGCAAGCTGCGCTCAAATCTCGGCATCTCAAACGCTTCCGATAAGCCGGCTTGTGGGTACTTATGTTCTTGAGTGACCCGGTGGTTGACCGATAATGTCGACTACGTCGACCGACTGTTCGATTCTGAACGGGCGGGCCTAATTGCGGACACGGCGCGCATCTCTCTCACTCGTAAGTTCTTTGTTTTCAGACTACGGTTTGGCATGACGCGTGCATAACCTGACGCAGGGCACCCCTTTAGAGAGGCACTCATGCTCAGCGATCTGAAATTCACAGTCCGGCAACTTGCAAAATCGCCGGGCTTTACCCTGACGGCGATTGTGACGCTTGCGCTTGGGATTGGCGCGAACGCCGTTGTATTCAGCGTTCTGAACGCATTGCTCCTTCGGCCGGTCAATGTGCCGAATGGACAGAATCTCTACACGGTGCAGCAGCGCGGTCCATCACAGTCGTACCTGGACTACGTGGATCTGCGGGACCGGAATCGGTTGTTCGAGAGTCTGTCGGCATTCCAGATCGCTGGTCCAGTTGGCATGGATACTGGCGGGCACCCATCGACAGCGTGGACCTTTCTGGCCAGCGGAAACTACTTCGACTCACTGGGAATACAGCCGTATCTGGGCCGATTCTTCCACGCTTCCGATGAAAAGGGGATCAACAGCGCTCCCTACGTTGTGCTGAGCTACGCGTATTGGCACAGCCATTTTCACGACGACGCAGGCGTTGTGGGCCGGGTGGTGGGGATCAACAAACACCAGTTCACGATCATCGGCGTGGCGCCGCCGGCATTTCGCGGCACGGAGCTGTTCTTTGCGCCGGACTTTTGGGCTCCACTCGTCGAACTGCCTACCGTGGAGGACTTCAACGGCCTGCAGTTTCGTAGCAACCACTTTCTATTTGTAATAGGGCGGCTCAAGCCGGGAGTGACTCCGGCACAAGCGGAGGCGGACCTGAATGCTGTTGGGGCATGGTTATCGAAGACCTATCCTTCAGACGACGAAGGCATAAAATTCAGCCTCGCTCGTCCAGGTCTCCTTGGCGACTTGGTGGGCGGACCGGCGCGGGCATTCATGGCCGGTCTGATGTTGCTGGCCGGGCTCATTCTGCTGGCGGCGTGCGCCAATCTGGGTAGCCTTTTCGCGGCGCGCACAGCGGATCGGGCAAAAGAGCTGGCGGTGCGGCTGGCGTTGGGATCGCGGCGCGTACGCATATTGCGCCAACTGCTTACAGAGGCATTGCTGGTTTCCCTGGCAGGAGGATTCGTCGGGCTTACGGGCAGCGTAATGATTCTGCATGGGCTGAGCGCGTGGCAGCCGTTAGCAGGTATCCCCATCAATGTACCTGTAAATCCCGACGCGCGGACCTACGCCGTGGCGTTGCTGCTGGCGGTGGGCAGCGGATTGCTGTTCGGAATCGTGCCGGTTCGGCAAGTCATGCGCGCGGATCCATGGCAAGTGATTCGCACGGGTGACAGCGGCGTGACGGGAATGAGGCGCCTGACGTTGCGCGACTTTCTGCTCGTAACCCAATTCGCAATATGCGCCGTGCTGGTCACTTCGTCGCTAGTGGCTGTGCGAGGGCTTGTGCGATCGCTGCACAGCAATTATGGATTCAAGCCCCAGGATGTCACGCTGGTGGAAACCGATCTGCACATGGCGGGCTACGCTGAGGATCGCGTGCCCGAAATGCAGCGGCGTATGTTGGATGCAGTGACGGCTATGCCGGGCGTATCTGCCGTAGGTTATGCTGACCAGCTTCCGTTGAGCCTCGGTCAAAGTAACAACGAGGTCTATAACGACAGCACCACCGACTTCCGGCCAACCAATTATGCTGCGGAATCGATGTTCTACCACATATCGCCCGGCTACTTGCAAGCTGCGGGCACGAGGCTGCTGGCCGGCAGAAATCTTACGCTGAACGACGAGGATGCCGACTTCAAAGCGCTGAAGAAGGTTCTTGTGAATCGGCAGTTTGCCCTTCAAGTGTTCGGATCGGTCGACAAAGCGGTCGGAGGGCATTTCAAGTATTGGGGCGGCTTCCGGGCCGAGGTCGTGGGCGTGGTCGAGGACGGGAAGTACCAGACGCTGACCGAAGATCAGCAACCGGCAACCTTCTTCTCGTTCCTGCAGATAACGGCGAGCCCCACCTGCCTGGTTGTGCGGTCCGAACGCGATCCGGGAGAGATGGCGGGGGCGCTGGAGCGCACGCTGCACGGGCTGGATTCCGGCCTCCCTCTCACGATCAGGACATGGACCGAGGAGATGGATTTCGCCCTGTTTGCCGCGCACGTAGCGACGGTAGCGCTGGGCGTGCTGGGATTGCTGGGGGCGATGCTGGCGGTGACGGGCGTGTTCGGCATGGCGTCCTATGTGATCAGTAGGCGGCTGCGCGAGTTGGGGATACGCGTGGCGCTGGGCGCGGGGAGAAGCGAAGTTCTGCGCGCCTCGCTGGGACGTGCCTTTCGCCTGTTGGCCATCGGCTCGGCTGCGGGCCTGGTACTGGGAGTGTTGGCCACGCGCGTGCTGGCGCACATCGTCTACCAGGCTACGCCGAAGGATCCGCTGGTGCTGGGCGGGGTGGTTGCGACTATGCTGCTGCTGGGCCTGGTGGCGGCGTGGATTCCGGCACGTCGGGCGCTGGCGGTCGACCCGCTGATCCTTTTACGTGAGGAATAGCCTCTCCCAGCATCAAAAATGCATGCAAAAAACGCGAAAAACGCGCAAAACGCGCCTGACAACGCCTGAAGTCTCCTTCTCTTGCTCAAATAGGGAGACTTCCAGGACGGCTTTCCCGGTTTTATGACCACCTGCAACAGGACTTTCATGCCAATTTGTAGCCGATCAGGCTCTTTGCGGGCCTGCAGGTCGCCGTTTCCAAACCGCCTCGCCGGCTTGCTGACTCGCTGACTTGCTAACTTGCTGACTCGCCTGGCTCAGCCCCTCTCCCAAACCCATGGTGAAAAGGCCCGCAAAATGTGCATAACGCACCTAAAAAAATGCCCTTTTCTGAAATATTTTGCTCAAACCGGGAGACTTCCAGGTCGGCTTTCACGGTTTTATGACCACCTGCAAAGCGGCTTTCTTGCCAATTTGCAGTGAATCAGGCTGCTTGTAAACGTGCAAGTAGGTCTCCAGGTCGGCATATTCCCAGGCCAATGGCCGTTTCCAGGCCGCCGCGCCGGTGTCGCAAAGCGCGGACAGGCCTGCCCGTTGCAGAGAATTACCGTCGCCCGGCGCACAATCAAAGAATGAACAAGCACCAGAACTGCGGGCCCTTCCTGATCTCTGATCCCTGATCTCTGACCCCTGATCTCTGAGAGGTACCCCCCCACCCCCTCCCCCGCAAAAACACCCATCTCCTTTGCCGCATCTTCGCTACTGCTGAAATCTTAAGATCCGTAGATTCATAATCTTATAGCACATACTTAAAGGCTTCCCTGTTGTCTCAATGGTAGACTTTGACTGTGGAAAACCATGGTTTTAGCGCAGTTTTTCACGCCAAAAGCGGCCTGTTTGAGCGCTTTGGTTCTGGCTTTGCTTGAAGGACTGTGTCGAATTGAGACCCTTCAACGAGCGATCCTGGAATGCCAAACTCCGGTCGTCGAAGCTCCGTTCGCCGCACCAGGATTCATCCTCATCGAACGGAAAAGCCCGGCTCTTCGCCGGGCTTTTTGAGACGCCATATTTCAACCGGCGCTTATAGTTTCTCGTAGAAGTCGCACACAGAGCATGAGATATAGACTCCGCCTGGAACGCCGCGCTCGCGGTCCTTTACGCGCTTGACGATGCGTGTCGGCTTGTTGCACTTGGGACAGTCGGTCGACTTCGTCGTGTCCATCACCTTCTCGCGGTGACCCGTTTTTGCAATCTTGGCCATCTGTCGGTCTTTCTCCTTCTGGGATTGTCTCTGAGCACGCGCACTATGGTCTGCTAGGCGGCTTCAGCGGCGCTGTCTTCTGCAAGCCTCTTTTATGCCTGGAGGCAGCCTGACTCGCTTCAACCAGTTTACATCAAGGCTGCCTGCATCGCTTTAGTTCGTCAATTCGTCTGCTCGGCATCCGTCGGCGCAGGCGGCGGCGGCGGCGGTGAAACCGGAAGAATCTGCACCAGCGGGGCAGCCGCAGGCTCGGCCGGCCCCATCGCAGCCTCATGCTGGCGTCGCGCCGCCGCGTCCAGCTCCACCGGAATCCCTCCCGGCACGATCACCGGCGCGTTGTAGCGGAAATCCAGCTCCCGCGTCACCCGGAAGACCACCGGCAGTGCCGCCAGAAGAACGAAGAACGTAACCCAGCTGCCGTCCAGCCCGTAGCCCCCGCCAGTCAGCCAGAACGGTCCCATGGGATCGCCCCGCACCACGGGCGAATGGCTGTTCACGCCGCTCACCGCGAGTCCGAACAGAAGGGCGCGGCTGGCCTTCCAGCCAAAGTTAAGCCCCCAGCTCAGCCACAGAGCCCGTGTACGCAGGTAAGCCGCCGAAAGCACTAGGCCCAGCGCCACTGAGACAGCCACGCTGGCGTGGCTCGACCCTGGCGCCTGCGCCTGCACGATGGCATAGAACGCCGCAAACCCCAGCGCCGCTCCAACCGGCCCCACCGCCTGCGCAAAGCACTGAAATCCGTAGCCACGAAAGGCAATCTCTTCCCCCAGCGCGAGCAGCGCAAAGAACGCCGCGTCGGCTGCCAGCCACCCCCACGCGGAGGAATGAAGGACGAGCACGATGGCTATGCCCCCAACCAGCACCAGGGGCAACACGCACACGATCGCTATCGACCAGCCAACAGCCAGGCCCACCCCCGCCTCTGCCGGCCAGCCCTGCCGCCGCGGCAAACCCTGTGCGCTCACCGGGTGGATCTGCCCATCAAGCCAGAATCCCATCGCCGCATAGCCCAGCAGCAGCAGCAATGCCAGCATGGCCTGCTCCACCAGCGGAGCCCACTGTTCGCCGGCTAGCTCTTGCGCCCCGTAACGGGCCAGCGACCGCGTCAGGAAGAAGTACAGCACCGCGGCAATGAAGCGTACGTAGGCGCGAAATCGGGTGCCGCAGGCCTCCGGTGTGCTCATGCGCATCCCCCAGCCCCAGCCATCGCCCTACTGCCGCCCAACTCGCCTGCTCCACTGTGCAACTTCATCCCAGCGCCCAATGCACCCATCCATTTAGCCCGCCAACGGGCGGCTAAAACTATCCTTCCGCATAGAACTGCGCAATGTTGCGGAACTTTTGCTGCCGCGCGGCCACCAGCGCCTCCACCGGCATCGCCTTGAGCTCTGCCAAGTGCTTTTTCAGCACGCTGCCCAGCAGGCCGCAGCCCACCTCGCGATCGGTATGAATGCCTCCGGGCGGCTCGGGAACAATCTCGTCCACGCAACCCAGCGCGGCAACCTCCGGCGCGGAGATTTGCATAGCCTCGGCCGCCAACTGCTTATGCGCCGCATCGCGCCACATAATGGCCGCGCAGGACTCCGGGGTAATCACGAAGTAAAGCGCATTTTCCAGGATCAGCACGCGGTCACTGACAGCCAGGGCCAGCGCTCCGCCCGAACCTCCCTCGCCGCTAATTACCGAGATGGTGGGCACGCGCAGCCGAGCCATTTCGCGCAGATTGCGGGCGATTGCCTCGGCCTGTCCGCGCTCCTCGGCGCCCAGCCCCGGATATGCCCCCGTCAGGTCGATAAAACAAATGACCGGCCGGGAAAACTTTTCGGCGATCTTCATACACCGCAGCGCCTTGCGGTAGCCCTCGGGGTGGGGCATGCCGAAGTTGCGCCGCACCCGGTCCTTGGTGCTCCCGCCCTTGCGGTTGCCGATAACCAGCACCTCTTCCGCGCCCAGCCGCGCCATCCCGCAGGCCACGGCCTCGTCGTCGCCAAAGGCGCGATCACCGTGAATCTCGCTGAAATCCGTGAAGACCCGCTCGATAAAGTCCATGGGGTAAGGACGCTGGGGATGTCGGGCCCGTTCGATCCTGGTCCACGCCGGTGAAACTGCCTGCGCCTGAATGGAAATCCCTGATTCCTGTTCGCTCATCGGTACCTACGGCATTACCAGGGAAATTGTGTCCTGTTCAAGTCTGTCCTAGGGTCGCCGCTCCCTGGTGGTCGCGTCGACTTGATTGCTGTGGCTTCGGAATACATCATCCCTGGTAATGCGACGGCGCCGCTCCCGGCAGTGTCGCCGTCGGCCCTCCTGTGATTCTACGGGTCGCAAGCCGTTGGGACAAATACATCCCCTGCACCGCTCTCTGCTAAGCCGGCTCCACTGGATCGGCCGCGGAGACAGCCGGTGGTTCGATCTCCGGCTCCTGAGGTTTCAACCCCTCTGTTTCCAGTTGTTCTGGCTCAAGCGACTCGAATTCGGCTTCAGGTTCAGCCACATCGCTCGCATCGGGGTCCGGGGATGTTCCGAGCAGCGCGTCAATGCGGTAGCCGGCGGCCTCGGCTGTCGCCAGGGCCTCTTCGACGGTCTTGCTCATCTCCTCCACTGCCGCGCGGCTGGGCGCAGCCTCGCAGCCCAAGCGAAGCAGCGACGGCATGAGCAGCCACCAGAGCAGCTCCTCATATAGCTCGCGAACCAGGTAGGCGTGACCCTCCGCTTCGTGGACGCCGGTCAGCCAGCGTACATCCGGGTCAAACCATAAGTCCGGCGTGAGCGCCACTCTTTCGTCCCCGGCCGCTGCCGGTTCGCCCGAAGTTGGAAACGCCGCCGCCGATTCAGCTTCCGTCGCCGTCGTCTTCCCTGCCGCCTCGGACTCGACGCTGGCAGTTGATTCCTCTTTCTTGCCGACACCCGCTCCGGTAAGCAGCACGATCTTGATGCGGGCCGCCACGCGCCAGCCCTCCTCGCCCTCGAATCCAAGTGCGGCAAAGACCTGGGCGAAGGGCTCGCGCAACCGGAGCCGGTCAAACAAGTCCAGCGCCACGCGTTCCGGGCTTTCCGCGTCGATCGATTCGGCTAGCAATTCCAGCACACACCATCCGAGCACAGGTCCCCACATAGCCGTGGCCGTGAACTGCGGACTGGGACTGGGCAACACGCGGCGGGCGGCAACGGTCCACGGAACCGGAAAGAGCGCTTCGATCGCCGGAATCCGCATTGCGCCGCGCAGTCGCTCGCGGAAGACCGGGCCCAGCAATACGGGGTTGGTCGGCTCGCCAACTCCGGCCGGTTGCCTCTCCCGACCCATGCGCGATGCATACGCTGTCTGCGCCACGCGCAGAAAAGCCTCGCAATGCGTCCACGCCAACTCAAAGAACTCGTTACGCGCAGGCTCGATCTTCTTGCCCTTGCGCGCGGCGAGGGGCCCGGCGGCAACTGTGCGCGGATGCTCCGCCAGGTCGGCGAGCAGTCGCACGATCCCCGGATCGAGTTGCTGACGGAGCGCATCATGCACCGGCCGCAGTTCCAGGTTCACCAGCGCATCGTCCAGGTTGGGAACGCCTCTTCCGCTGAGCTGATCGCACAGCCGGTCCCAGGGCTGTTCCGCCGTGACGCGCAACTCGCGCCAATTGAGAAAGACGTGGCACTGGTAGGCGTGCAGGTCGAGGGTGAGCCCGCGCTCGGACAAATCATTCGCCCGGCGCAGGTATTCGAGCCCAGTGAGCGAGTCGCGCCATGCAAGGATGGCGGCGGCATCGCCGCTCAGCCCGAGGCCTTCCCTCAGACGCTGCTGGCGCAGTTGCCCTGCATTCTTGTCGGCGTACGCCGCGGAGAAATCGATGGTCCCGTGCGCGGCGCCGTAGCGGTTGTTGTAGACCACCAGGGCGCGCTCGCCGCCATTGCGGTTCGAGTAAGCGAATACGTTCTCGTCCACCGAGCCGTTGTCACGGAAGAAGTCGTAGAGCAGGAAGTTGCTGCTTTCGGCGAAGAGCGAGCGGCGGTGCAACAAGGGCGCGATCTCGCGTTCGTGCCGTTCGACCAGCCAATGGTCGGGAGTCTCGTCGTAGCGGGGCCGTTGGTACTCCATCCCGTATTTCTCGGTGAAGCCCTCGATCTGGCCGTGCCCGAACATCGGCAAGCCGGGCAGCGTAGCCATCAACGCGGCCACGCCGAAACATTTGTCGCCCTTGCCAAACTGGTCGATGGCGGTGCGCTCGTCGGGATTGCTCATGAAGTTGACGTACCGCTTCATGATGTCCGGGTCGAACTCCAGCGTGTTCTTGATAACCGAGCGATACTTGGCGTTCTCCTCGTCGCGCATCATGTTCATGAAGGCGCTGTTGTAGACGCGGTGCATGCCCAGCGTGCGGACAAAATAGCCCTCCATCAGCCAGAATGCCTCAGCCAGCAGCAGCGTGCCGGGCACTTCCGCAGCCACACGATCCACCACTTCGCGCCAGAATTCATGCGGCATGTTCCGGTCGAATTCGGCCTGGTTCATGCCAAATTCGGCGCGGGAGGGGATGGCGCCGCTGGAACCTCGGCCAGGAAACCACAGCCGGTGAAAATGCCGTTTGGTCAGGGTCATCGCCGCGTCAAAACGAATCACCGGAAACAGCCGCGCCACATGCAGGATGGTTTGGATCACCTGCTCCCGCACCGCGGGATTCAGGTAGTCGAGCTGCGCCGTATCGTTCCACGGAAAGCTGGTGCCGTCGTTGCCGTGGTAAATGTAGCGCGTCTCGCCGCTGGCCCGGTCGCGGCGGCGAAAGACTACCGCTGCATCCGACTCCTCGAAGTAGTGGTCTTCAATCTTGATTTCCACCCGCGCGTCATGAGAGAGATCGGGGCCGTTAAAGCTGTAGGCGGGATAGGGCGTATCCGGCCGGGAGATGAACCACTCCGGGTGCTCGACAACCCAGGGCGAATCGATGCCCATGTGGTTCGGCACCATGTCGCTGGCCAGCCGGACACCGTGTGCATAGGCGCGGTTGCGCAGGTTCGTGTAGGCTGCCTCGCCACCCAAATCCTCGGCAATCGAGTAGTCGAACAGCGAGTAGGCTGAAGCCACGGCCTCGCGGTTCCCGCAAAGCTGCTTGATGGCCTTCGACGCGCGGCTCCGCTCCCACACGCCGATCAGCCACAGCGAATTCAGCCCGCGGCGCGCCAGCGTTGCCAGTTCCTCGTCGGGAATCTCATCCAGCCGGGAGATTCTGCGGCCATACTGCTTGCTGAGCTGCGCCAACCATACATAGGTGCTCTTGGCGATCAGCACCGTGTTGGGCATCCAGGCCGTGTCCGGGCTGAACTTCTCGTATTCGTGAGCCGGATCGCCAAAAACCGGCACCTCAGAATGGCTGACCACCGAAGGCCACTGCTGCTGCCCGCTCTCCCAGCGGCGCTTGGCCGCGGCCTCCGCGGCAGCGCGGGCCTGGGCAGCGGGAGGATTGAACTGCATCCAGATGGCCAGTTCTTCTTCGCGAAGGATCTCGCCCGCCATTAGCAAAAAGCGTTCCAGGCTCTCGCCCAGCAGCGGCTTCCAGAGCCGTCGAATGAGCGCAAGCTGCTCACTGAGCGATCCGGGAGAGCTCACGGCCGGCGCGCGCAGAAGGTCCAATAGGTTCACCGGTTTGGCGCCAGGCAACGGAATCAGCGGCCGGGTGGCAAAGTAGTCGGGCAACTGCCGCGTCACCTGCCGGTAAACGGTCTTTTCCGCCAGGGTCTTTTCCTCGAACAGCTCCTCGAACGGCCGGAAGGCTTCATTGCGGTTGGCGGTCCACAGAAGCAGCAACTCCTCGAGCGCTGCGGCCCGGTGAGGAGCCCCATCCGTGGTTCCGGCCAGCCATTGCCGCGGAGTCTCCAGTCCGCGGATGACGCTGATCCCCGGAAACTGCTCAACAAACGTCAGCAACATGGCGTCCAGCGCCTCAACGCCTACCTGCGCTGAAAACCAGGCCAGGGCGCTGGTCATCACCTCGGGATCGAATTGCTCGCGGTAGCGCGCCATCAGGACGTGGCTGGCCTCGTCGATCAGGCCCATGGCGTAAAGCGCGCCGGCATGAACCGTCCGCTCGGGATGCTTTTCAACGTCGCGCACCTGATTCATGCGGTGCGCAAACTCGCGGCACGCGGCCAAATTGGCGAAAACGACGTTCCCCGTATAGGAAAAGAGCGACTCCGCAAACTGGTACCGTTCACGCGCATTCCGCGAAATGTGGAATTCCATCATAAGAAACCGAGCTCCCAAACCCTTCCAGCCACTCAGCCAACCAAAGTGCCGCCCGTGCAACATCCCCCGGGAAGTTTTTCTGTCCGCCGGTTCTGACCGATCCGCCAACCCGGCGCATCCTTCCGGCACGAACGCAGCCAAAAGGTAAAGTAACACCTGGGAGGGCAAGGACGCTGGAACCTGCGATTTTAACCCGGCTCCGGCGCTGCTGGCAGCGGGCACAATTCGGCGGCTCAGTTGCTAACCGGCGACACTGATGAGCGTTTCACGCGCACGGATACAACCGGCACTTTTCACTGCGGTCCGGTGCAGCACTTTACAAGGTTCAATAACGGCTGTTCCATCCATAGGATAGGAGGCGTCGCGCGCAAAAACGATTCGAATTGAAAGCGGCCTGAATGATCTATTTCCTGGCGGATTCTATAGCATTTCCCTAACCGGCGTAAGGAAACCCACCTGGCCGCTGCGGCTGCGGACAATCCCGCCCTACCCGTCGCGGCACCGGCGCTGGTGGGTGGAGGGGATACTCAGGTCCTCACGGTACTTGGCCACGGTGCGCCGGGTCAGTTGGATGCCCTGGGCCTGGAGCAGAGCGGCAAGCTGGTCATCGGTGAGCGGATGGCGGGCATCCTCCTCCTCGATCAGCTTGCGCACCTTGCGTTTGAGCACCAGCAACGGCGTGTCGGCGCCCTCCGGTCCGTTCGCTCCCTCGGAAAAGAAAGAGCGCAATTCGAGGACTCCTTGCGGCGTGTGCGCATACTTGTTGGCTACCGCGCGGCTCACCGTCGAGGGGTGAACCCCGATCTCCTCAGCCACTTCCTTGATCATCATCGGCCGCAAGGCCTCGATGCCCTGCTCGAGAAAGTCCTGTTGGCGGCGCACAATCACCTCACAGGTGCGCAGAATCGTACTCTTGCGCTGGGCAATGTTGCGCATCAGTTGCAGCGCGGAGCGGAACCGCTCCTTCACGTACTCCCTGACTTCTTTGTCGGTGTTTTCCGAAACCAGCATCTGCCGGTAGCGCCGGCTGAGCCGCAGGCTGGGCATGTCCTCCTCGTTCATCGAGACCACCCAATCGCCGCCGCGCTTGATGAAGACCACGTCGGGCTCGATCAGCCGCGCCTGCTCGCGGTTGTAGAGTCGGCCAGGCCGGGGGTCCAGGGTGCGGATGAACTCCACCCCGGCATGAGCCTCCGCGGGGCTGATTTGGGCCGCGCGCGCCAGGTCTTTGACGTCCCGCTTTTGCAGCAGGTGCAAGTGCCGGTCCACGATCAGCGCCGCAACTTCCATGCTGCGACGCCGCTCCTCCAACTGAGCCTCGGCCTCCGCGCGGAAGCCGCGATGCGGATCCTCGGCCGGTTCGGCCGCCTGCCTGGCATACAACTGGTTAAACTCGTGCTGCTGGGCCTCAATCTGG
>JBEKZR010000370.1:0-3710 GCA_049509715.1 Occallatibacter sp.
GCCCCCTCCGGCACCGCCATCACCCTGCGGCAGATCGTCGAAGCCGCGCAACCCGGAATCAGGGTGGAAATCACCTCCCACCGGGTAGGCGACGCCAAGGGCGAGCACACCGTCACCGCCGCCGGTCCCGACGACGTGATTGAGCTGCGCCACAACATCCTCAGCCGCCGCTGCCTGGCCCTTGGCGCCGTCCGCGCCGCCGAGTGGCTCGCCCAAAAATCCGGCGCCTGGGACTTCCGCGAAATCTTCGACCAGTTGTGACCGAACCCGCGCCGATGCAGAATTCTAAGCTCCTTCGTCCAGCCGTTCTCACTGATGTCCCCGCAATCGCCGCGCTGGAGCGCCTGCCCCAGATCCGCAACTTCGTCGGCCAATGGAGCGATGAACGGCATTTGCAAACCCTGGCCAGCGCCGACGCCCGCTACTTCGTCAGCGAATCGGAGCTTGGCCGGTTGCAAGGCTTCGCCATCCTGCGCGGATTCGCTGAGCCGTACCGCTCCATCGAACTCAAGCGCATCGTCGTCGCAACCCCGGAGCAGGGGCTGGGCCGCAAGATGCTCGAAGCCCTCATCAGGATGGCGTTTGAAGAGTTCGCGGCCCACCGCCTGTGGCTGGATGTCTTTGAGAGCAACGCCCGCGCCCGCCACGTCTACGAGAACCTGGGTTTCGTTTACGAAGGCACGCTCCGCGAGGCGTTCTGTCGCGACGGCGAGTATCACTCGCTCCTGCTGATGTCGATGCTGGAGCGCGAATATGCCATGAGAAGATGGTAAGAATATGTCGCCGCTGCCATTCAATTTGGCTCTCGTGCAGTTCCTGGCCGACCACAGAACTGTCTTTCTCACCAGCTTCTTTCATGCCGCCACCTTCTTAGGCGATTCCGCCGGTTACCTCCTCGTCGCCACGCTGATCTACGTCGCGTGGAACAAGCGGTTGGCCATCCGGCTTTCGGTATTGGTGCTGCTTACCTCGTCGCTCAATGGCGTATTGAAGCTCATCGTCAAAAATCCCCGCCCTTTCATCCGCGAAGGAACCTATCTCAGCAAGTGGGCCGTTTCGCCGCGGAGCGCCGCGGCTCTTGCCACGGAGTATTCAACCCCCTCCGGCCACGCCATGTCGTCGTCCGCGTTTTATTCCTATCTCTATGCGTGCGCCGGGAACCGCTGCGTCAGAGTCATTGCAGTCTTGGCCATCGTTCTTATCGGCGTGTCGCGGCCTTATCTCGGCGTGCATTATGCCGAGGACGTTCTCATCGGCTGGGCGATCGGGCTCTCTGCCGCCCTGCTCTGGATAAGATACGACCAAGCCGTCTGCGCCGCATGGAGCCGGCTCTCTTACGCCCGGCAGATTGGAGCCGCCGTTGCAGCCAGCCTGGCGCTCTGGCTGCTTACCGTCTCCGTCAACGGTTGGCGCGCCGCCGGCCAGCCGCGGGAAGTTTTGGCCTCCGCCGGATTCCTGACCGGCATCGTCATTGCCCGTCCGCTGGAGCTGAGAATGGTGAACTTCGATCCCCGCAGCTCCAACGCCGCCGCCAAAATGCTGCGCTACATTCTTTCCATCGCCATGGTGACAGGCACGCTGCTGTTTCTCGATAAGGCCTTGGCGATGATCCCCGGCAACTTGGCCATGCTCGGGTATATGTTGCAGTACGTCCGCCATGCCGCCGCGGGAATCGTGAGCATCTTTCTTGCGCCCCTGCTGTTTACAAGAATGGGATTGGCCGAGACCATGCCGCCGGAAGCGAACTGAAGCCTGCAGCTCCCTTCGCCGCTGCCCTTTCTATGCGGTCTGAGCCAGCTTCCCCCTGGAGCGGCGTTCCATTCGGCCAGCCGTTCCGTACAGAAGTCCCGCGCGCCGTTCCCCGCCGGTATAATCCTACTTATTATGGAAACAACTGGTTGCGGTACAGCTATCGTGACGCCCTTCCGGGCGGATGGGTCTGTTGATGAACAGGCGATGCGGGCGCTGGTGAACTGGCAGATCGACTCCGGCATCGACTTTCTGGTGGCCTGCGGGTCGACGGGCGAGGCGGCCACGCTGGATGAAGAGGAGTGGCTGCATACGGTTTGCCTGGTGGCCGAGACGGCGGCGGGGCGGGTTCCGGTGTGGGCCGGCTGCACCCACAACTCGACGCGGACGCTGCTGCGGCATGCCGGGCTGCTGCGCCAGGTGCGCGGCGTAAGCGCCGTGCTTTCGGCCAATCCCTACTACAACAAGCCCTCGCAGGAGGGGCAGTTCCAGCACTTTCTGGCCCTGGCCCAGGCGGTTGACCCGCTGCCGGTGGCGCTCTACAACATCCCCGGGCGCACGGGAGTGAACCTCGATCCCGAGACCGTGGTCCGGCTGGCCGAGGCGGCGCCGAACATCCAGGCCGTCAAGGAGTCCAGCGGCAAGCTGCCCCAAATCGCCGAGCTGGTCCACACCCTGCCGCGCGGATTCAAGATCTTCAGCGGCGACGACAACCTGGCCCTGGCCTCCATCGGGGTAGGCGCGCACGGGCTGATCAGCGTGGCGGCCAACGAGGCCCCCGCCGAGGTTAGGCGCATGATCCGCGCCGCCCTCGACAATAACTGGGTCCTGGCCCGCGAGCTGGAGCGCAAATACGGGCGGCTCTTCGAGGCCAACTTCTGGGACTCCAATCCCGGCCCGGTCAAGACGGTGCTCAACCTGATGGGCCGCTGCTCCGATCGCGTCCGCCTGCCGCTGGTGCCGCCCACAGCCGCTACCCGCTCCAAGCTCGGACGCCTGGCCGGCGAACTCGGCCTGCTCAAGCAGGCTCCCGCGCTGGAAGGCATTTCCGAAGTCTTCTGAGCGCAATCCGTCGGCAAGGCTTATAATTCGGGCCAGAAATCCAATCGGCTGCGGGATGCCTGTGTCCGGCGCCTGCAACCGGGGAGGCTGCCATGTTGAAGCCCTTTCTGGTCCTGTCCGCTGTAGTCCTTTTTGCGCTTGCGGCTCCCGCGCCCGCGCCCACACTCGCCGCGGGGCGCATGCCGCAGGAGGCCGCGCCGGCGCCCGCCGCCCCTGCTTCCACGAATCCCGTCAAACCGACTCCCGCGTCGCAGGAGAAAGCGAAGGATCTCTATGCGCGCGACTGCGCCTTGTGCCATGGGGACAACGGCAACGGCAAGACCTCTCTGGCCAAGGACATGGGGCTGACGCTATCGGACTGGACCGATCCGAAGGCGTTGGCCAATAAGTCGGACCATGAGCTATTCGATGCGATTCGCAAGGGCAAAGACAAGATGCCTCCCGAGGATGCGAGCCGCGCCAAGGACGACGATGTGTGGAACCTCATTATTTACATTCGCGGACTCTCCAAGGACCAACCCGCCGCGGCCCCACCCGCCGATGCAGCCAAGCCCGGCAACTAGGCTGCATCGCAGAAAACAACCACCTGTCCAATCCGGGGCCGCTGTGCGGAGCAGGCCCGTGCGCGAAGAATGTGTCTGAGCGACCGGGTGCCCCAGCTCCGGATTTTCGGACCTAGGTTACCTCGAATCACCAGACCTCCATCTCGAAATCCTGATACTTGCGAATCAACTCATAGTCCGCACGATTCGAGGTGATGAGCTTGGCTCCATAGTTTCGCGTGGTCAGCGCGATCAGCACATCGAAGTGAAGCTCGCGCAGCTTGCGCGGCTCAAAGCCGTGATCCGCATGGATTTTGCCCAGAATCTTTCCCGATTCCAGCCAGTTCTTTTCCGTCG
>JBEKZR010000371.1:0-3710 GCA_049509715.1 Occallatibacter sp.
GCCGACACCTGCTCGTAGCTCACCGGATCGGTGTAGCGGAAGGCCAGGTCCTCGAGTTCGCCACGCACCTTGCCCATGCCCAAGCGGTGAGCCAGCGGAGCGTAGATGTCCTGCGTCTCGCGGGCGATGGCTTCCTGGCGGTCGGGCCGCAGGTGCTCGAGAGTGCGCATGTTGTGCAGGCGATCGGCCATCTTGATGAGCACCACGCGCACATCGGACACCATGGCCAGCAGCATCTTGCGCACGTTTTCGGCCTGGCGGTCCTCGCGGTTGGCAAACTGGATCTTGTCGATCTTGGTGACGCCCTCGACGATGTGGGCCACCTGATCGCCAAACTCGGCTTCAATTTCCTCATTGGTGGCGGGCGTATCCTCCACCGAGTCGTGCAACAGGCCGGCAGCGATGGCCGTGGCGTCCAGCTTCATCTCCGCCAGCACCTCAGCCACCTCAAGCGGGTGGACAATGTAGGGCTCGCCAGAGGCCCGCATCTGTCCCTCGTGATGCTTGACGCAGAACTCCCAGGCCTTGCGGATCAGAGAGATGTCTTCGCTGGGACGGTTGGCATGGACCTGTTTGAGCAGGGCCTCCATGCGCTGATCGATGGCGCGCAGCTCTGCTCCGCGCACGGCAGCCGCCCGTTCCCCCGCAGGAGGCGGGGGCGCGCCGGGAACATCCGCCGGACTGGCCTGCCGGACAGTCGCCATGCTTTATTATAGGCCGCAAACGTTTGTCGCGGATGAATACGCTGGACGCAGCCGGAAAACGAGCAGGCTGCGATGGAATCCCAGGTCTCAGATGCAAGACCTGGAATTCCCCGAATCGAGTCTTAACGGAACTGCGAGTACAGGACCAAAGCCAGGAGGCCGCCGAACCAGATGGCGAACCAGACCAGGTAGGAGCGGCTCATCCCCATCCATGGCGCGCGGCGATACGGCGTTGCAAAATTTCCGATTGGGTGTAGATCGCGGCCCATGGTGGTTGCCAGCCGCTGCCCGCGGAAGATCACAATCATCATGTAGGCAAAGACCGACGTGAAGACGCCCAGGAAAATCCATACCAGCCACGGAAGAGCCACAGGAGGCCAGATCTGCCGCAATGGAAATATGCAGAGTGTGACCACCATGAGCCAGCCCCAGGCGTTCAGCCCACGGATGCCGTTGCGCCGCATGGCATCCTGGTAGCGATAGTGTTCTTCGGTGCGTTCGGCCGGCAGCGGAGCGCCGGAGCGCACGAGTGCGATCTTGCCGGGTAGAACGATCGCGGACCATGTCATCAGAAGCGGGGGCAGCCAGTCGACCTTTGCTCCGTGGCGCAGCAACACCCACCAACTGGATGCGATGATTGCGGCGTAAAGAGCCTCCATTGGCCAGGAGATGTAATCGCCGAGGCGGCGGCTTTCCAGCGAGAGAGCAACCGCGCGGATCGGCGACTTGGTTCCCAGCTTATGCCGGGTCCAGAGATGGAGGGCGAGGACGGCTGGCACATAGACAAGCGCGAACCCTCCGCAGCACAGGGGCGCCAAATCCTGCCGCTTCAACGCAAAGCAGACTCCCAATGCAACGAGCAGGAGCAGGTGCAAGGCAACGAGCGTAGCGCGATAGCCCTTCAGCCAAGCCCTTCCCGGTCCCTCGTAGAAGCCCTCCGGAACCTCGAAGCCCAGAAAGAAGCCCGGACCATTTCTGAGCGGCTGGTTCCAACTGAACCTCACCAGGCTGTAAGCAGAAGTTAGAATAACCAGAGTGGTGACAAGAATCGTCACTTCAAATTCTGTTGGCGCACTCATTGAGCGCCTCCTTTCTCTCCGTTGCATGAACGGGTCTGTTGCAAGAGCGCGAGTTCCTCATGAACGATCTCTTCAATTTCGCGGTTGGTCAGTCCATTCAAGATGAGCTGCGTCAGAGCCGTGCGCAGTGGCTGGTAGAGTTCGGCCTCATCAACGGGCCGGGGAGTTCGCGATGAGATGACCGCGCCGGCTCCGTGACGCACGGTCACGAAACCCTCCTCCTGGAGCTGGCGGTAGGCGACCGCGACTGTGTTCAGGTTGATGCCCAGATCGCCCGCCACTTGTCGCACCGATGGCAGCGTCATGCCATCGCGGAGATTGCCGCGCACGATCAAGGTCTTTACGCCGTCTACAATCTGCTGGTAGACCGGACGTTTGTCGCTGGCTTGAATGGTGAGAAACATGCTCATCTCCAACTGTCATCTGTATGTATACTGCATACACTTGCGGTTGTCAAGAGTGCCCTCAATGTTTTCTGCTTTGCATAGATAAATCAAAAAGAATCATATATTTAGAGTGGTTCTATCAGATTAAATAAGCCGGTTTTCAACAACCTGAACATTGCCAGAACCCATGATTTCCTGCCGTGAATGCCGTTTTGATCTTTGTTGCGACGAGAGTTGATTTCTCGATTGGTTCCGGCCATACGACGTGAGGTTCATGCAAGCCTTCGACCGTTCAACGGCGCTCTTCCTACGGCTGAATTCCTCCGGATGAGATGATGGAACGGTGAGCCCGAGCCAATCAGACCGCACTGCCCCACAAGCCCCCGGCGCCCTCATCAGCCGCCGCGCCGCCGACCGGCTGCGGAGCGGCTATCTTTGGGTCTACGCCTCCGACATAGAGGCTTTGGAACTGCCTCAGGAGGGCGACGCCAATCCTCCCGCGCTGCTGCCGGTGGCTGACAACCGCGGTTTGTTGCTGGGCACCGCGCTTTACAGCCCCTCCTCGCAGATTGCGCTGCGAATGATCTCGCGGGAGGCAATCGATGAGGCCGCGTGGCTGGAGTTGCTCGCGGCCCGTCTGCGGCGGGCGATCACCCGGCGCAAGCCGTTGCTGAACGAGCAGAACGACGCCTGCCGGTTGTGTTTCAGCGAGGCCGACGAACTGCCCGGCCTGGTGGCGGACAAGTATGGCAATCTCGTAATTCTGCAACTGCTGGCCAGGGGATTGGATTCGGCCGCGGTGCGGGAGACTTGTGTGCGCGTGCTGCGCGAGGAACTGGCCCCGGCGGCCATTGTGGAGCGCCCCGACCCGCGTATGCGCGAGTTGGAAGGGCTGGCCGCGCCCAGCTCCGAACCCTTGTTTGCCGAAGATGCTGCGAATCCGCCTACCAGCACCCAATTCCGGCTCAATGGCCTGATGTTCCACTTCGACGCCAATGCTGGACAAAAGACAGGCGCCTTCCTCGACCAGCGGGCTAACTACGCCGCCGCTCAGGAATGGGCGCGACGGATGGGCGCGGCAAGTTGGGACGCGGGGGGCCGGGCGCTCGACGTTTGCTGCTACCAGGGCGGCTTTACCCTGCACCTGGCCCAGGTTTGCCGTCAGGTGACAGGCATTGACGCCTCCCGCGCCTCGCTCGAAGTAGCGGAGCGGAATCTTGAGGCCAACCGCGGCCGCCTCACCGCTCAAGTGGACTGGGTGGAGGCCGACGCCTTTCAGATCCTGCGCGATTGGTCGGACGCGGGCGAGATCTTCGACACGATCGTTCTCGATCCGCCCGCCTTCGCCAAGACCAAGCGGGCTGTCGAGGGCGCCCTGCGCGGCTACAAGGAATTGAATCTGCGCGCCCTCAAGATGATGCGCCCCGGTGGCCTGCTGGTGACTTGCTCCTGCTCTCACCACGTGAGCTGGGCAGAGCTCGAGGCCAGCGTAGCTTCGGCCGCGGCGGATCTTCCCCGGCGTGTGCGCCTGTTGGAGCGCC
>JBEKZR010000372.1:0-3668 GCA_049509715.1 Occallatibacter sp.
CGATATTGTTGACGAGGATTGGCGGCGCATCTACCGGCCTTGACCCGGAGAGAGCGTTCCGCGGGAGCTGCCCAAAGCCGACGCTGTGTCCGGATCGAACCAGAAACCTCGGGAACGCCGGCCTCTTATCTTCGAAGAACCGTATCCGGGCGTAGATGCGGACCGGAACAGGCTTTCCATCCATGGTTCCAGGTTCAAATTTGGATTGCTTGAGGGCCTCGATCGCGGCTGCGTCGAAGGAGGCACCGTGCGTGCGGATGACATGAATGTTTGCCGGGATTCCATCGGCGCCAACGACCAGGGAGAGGACACATTCGCCCTCGATAGCATCCGCGGGCGCGTCGTTCGGGTAGACGGCGGCCGCGCGGTCGATCACCAGCGGCTGAAGGACGCCGGGACCCGGCGAGTATGCGCCGTCCTTGTCCGGCTTGGGTGGAACAGGCTTGATGTTCATTGGTCCATCTTGCGTGGATGGGGCCAACTCCTGTTGTGTCCATGCTACCCCGGCGGTCAGCGCCAGAAACGCCACCAGCAATCCCGCTCCCCGCATTCGCAACCTCCGATTCGGCCCGAAGATGTCCTCACTCTAGCACAATTTCCAACTCGCGCAGCAGGAATGCGAAATCGAAGGCAATCTCCTTGAGGTAGTCGTAGCGGCCGCTGGAGCCGCCGTGGCCGGCCTGCATGTTGGTCACCAGGAGCAGCGGGTTGTTGTCGGTCTTCAATGTGCGGAGCTTGGCTACGTACTTGGCCGGTTCCCAGTACATGACCTGGCTATCGTGGAGCGATGTTTTGACCAGCATTGCCGGGTAACTCGCCGCCTTGAGGTTGTCATAAGGCGAGTAACTCAGCATATAGAGAAAATAAGCAGAATCGTTGGGGTTTCCCCACTCCTCGTACTCGGGGACAGTCAGGGGCAGCGAGGCGTCGAGCATGGTGTTCATCACGTCGACGAAGGGCACGTGAGTGAGTACGGCGCGGAAGAGATCGGGACGGAGATTGGCGGCCGCGCTCATCAATAAACCTCCAGCGGAGCCGCCCTCGATGGCCACGCGCGCCGGATCGCCGTAGCCGGAGGCGGTGAGGTGCTCGACGGCGGCGATGAAGTCGGTGAAGGTGTTGCGTTTCGTCAGCATCTTGCCGGCGTCGTGCCAGAGCTTGCCCAGGTCGCCGCCGCCGCGGATGTGGGCATAGGCGATGACCACGCCGCGGTCCAGCAGACTGAGCCGGTTGGAACTGAAACCGAGGGGCAGCGAGTAGCCATAGGAGCCGTAGCCGTAGACGTAGAGCGGGTTCCGGCTTCCATCCTTCGTATTGTCGCGGCGGTCTTTGCGGTAAACCAGCGACACAGGAACCAGCACGCCGTCGGGCGCGGTGGCATGAACGCGCTCGCTGGCATAAAGGGCGCGGTCGAAACCGCCGGGGACCTCAAGCTGCTTGAGCAGCGTGGAAACGCTGGTGACCACGTCATACTCGTAGACCGAGCTGGGCGTTACCAGCGACTGGTAGGCATAGCGGAAGGTTGGCGTCTCAAAGATGCGGTTGATGTGCGGCTGGGCGCTGTAGGCCGGTTCGGGAAAGGCGATTTCGCCGGCTGGCGCGAACTCGGGGCCATCGCCGGTGAAGCGGCCTATACGCAGCCGGGGCAGGCCGTCTTCGCGCTCACAGGCCACGAAGAAGCCGGCGAAGAGATCCACGTCCTCCAGCATGACGGTCTCGCGGTGGGGAATCAGCTCGCTCCAGTGCTCGCGGCCCGGCGAGGTTACAGGCGCCGTGACCAGCCGGAAGTTGCGTCCGCGATCGTTGGTGCGGATGAACCACAAGCCGTTGCGGTGGTCTATGGAGTACTCGTGCTCGTCTTCGCGCGGACTGATGAGGGTAAAAGCGCCCTCGGGTTCGTCGGCCAGCAGCACCCGGTATTCGCTGCTGGTGTGGCTGGCCGATTCCAGCACCAGGAACTTGCCGTCGCGCGTGCGGCCGGCGCCCAGATTGAAGCGCTCGTCGTCGTCCTGGTAGACCAGCGTGTCTTCGGAGTGGGGGAGCCCAAGCGTGTGGCGCCAAAGCTGGTACTGGCGCTTCTGCTCTTCGTTCTCGACGGTATAGAAGAGGGTGCGATTCTCCGCGGCCCACACGACGGAGCCGACGCGCTCGACCTCGCCGGGAAGCGTCTCGCCTGTTTCCAGGTCCTTGATGTGCAGAGTGTACTGGCGGAAGCCCGTGGTGTCGGTGGTGTGAGCCAGCCAGCGGCCGTCGTCGGTGATGCAGGTGTCGCCGATAGCGAAGAAGGGGTGGCCCTCGGCCAGTTGGTTGCCGTCCAGAATCACCTGCTCCGGCGTGTTCTCGCTTGCTTTGGGAGCGCCTTGTGTGCGGCAGTGGATTATGTATTGCCGCCCCTCTTCGGTGCGGGTGTAGTACCACCAGTCGCCGTCGCGGTAGGGAACGGAAACGTCGGTCTGCTTCACGTGCGAGAGCATTTCCTGGTAGAGGTCTTCACGGAGGCTGGCGAGCGGGGCCATGACGGCCTCGGCGTAGGTGTTCTCGGCCTCGAGATATGCGGTCACCTCGGGGTTCTGCTTGTCGCGCAGCCAGGCGTAGTCATCGCTGAGGACCGTGCCGTGCATATGGATCTCGGTGTGTTGCTTGCGCGCGGTGGGGGGCGTGGGAAGCTGGCTTTCGCTCATTGCCTTTCCAGTGTAGTGCAACGATAGCCTTTGGCTTCAAGCCTCCAGCAGCCAGCCGTTGCATGCAGGGAATTGACGGCAATCAGAAGAAGCAAATGCAGGCACGAGCGGTCAGAAGTTAGAAGCTAACAGCTAGAGGCTCGTAGAGGCCCGGAATAGGGCGTGTGGAACCCTGCCCCCAGCCGTCCGGTAGAATAGAGAGCAATGAAACCCTTTCGCTGCGCGTTTTTGCGCGTTTTCCGGCTGCTGCTGGCCGCACTCTTGGGGTGTTCCGCCGCGGCCACCTTTGCCGAGCGGCTGGAGGATCTGCCTCAACCCACCGATTACGTCAGCGACTATGCCCACGTGCTTTCGCCCGAGGCGATTGCGCGGCTGGATCGGGTTTGCGCCCAACTCGACCACTCCCAGGCCAATGCGCAGATTGCCGTGGTCACCATCCACACCCTGAACGGCGCCGATCCGGCGCAGTTTGCCATTAGCCTCTTCTCCAAGATGAAAATTGGCAAGAAAGGGACCGATCGCGGCGTTCTGGTGTTCTTGGCTGTCGACGACCACAAGCGCCAGATTATTGTGGGCTACGGCCTGGAAGGCATCCTGCCGGACGGCAAGGTAGGCGACATTGGCCGGGAGATGGTTCCTAATCTGCGCGCTAACGACTTTGACGCCGCAGTGATCTTGGGCGTGGACGAGATAGCGCAGATCATTGCCGCCGACGCCAAGGTTACGCTGGACGAGGACGCTTCGGAAGCGCCTCCCGCTCCGGCGCGGCAGGAGCGATCTTTGGCCACAAAGATTCTCCAATATCTTGTAATCGCCTTCTTTCTATTAGTCATTCCAGGCTTTTTCGTACTGCGGCTTTTGGTTGGTTTTGGCGTCTTCAAGCGCTGGGGATGGATGCCGAACATCGGCTCCAGCGGCGGCTCGGGCGGCGGCGATTCTGGCGGTGGCGGAGGTTTCCTGGGCGGCGGCGATTCTGGCGGCGGGGAT
>JBEKZR010000373.1:0-3657 GCA_049509715.1 Occallatibacter sp.
TTAGTCTTTTACGGTCCTTTACGGCCTTCCCTCCAACGCCTCAAAAGCTCCGTGCCCCATCCATTTCGCGTTCTGTGCGGAATGGGTGGGAAACCACGAACCTCAATCCGCGCTCCGACCGGGCATTCCATTCCGGAGGGAGGCGGGGGGTTCAACCCCCGCATAAAGCCATCAAAATCAACGCGGGCTTTAGCCCCTGCGGCGGGCTTCTCCCTCTCGCCCTGTTCCGATTGTGCGCCGGCGGAAGGATATTTTCCGCAAGGAGCGGAGGTTATGGATGATGGTTTCCCAGGCATTGGCCTGCAGACATGATCCGCCCGCTCAAAATCAATCGCATAGATTGGCTATGTGATCTACCACATTCTGCACACGGAGATAATAGTCAACTACGGTCTGGTATGTAACGCCGACCGAATCTCCGTGCGCAATTGTGTTCCGAAGGTTCACCACGCTATCTACAGCGTCCTTCAGGTCATCGACTAGGATTCCTTCTAGAGAAATCCGCCAACCCTGGTCAAAGTCTCCCAGCAGATTTATCAGTTTTTGGGATTTTGCATTTGCAAAATTCTTTGTGCGCTGATGGACGAAACGTTGTAGGGATGGTGCCCCTACCTTTCTCGCGTGATCGACGACGAGTGTGAAGACGGCCTTTTCCAAATAGCCAGAAACTAGAACGCATAGGTATTTGGAGAAATCTGCTTGAAGCTCAGCGTCCTGACCCACCCCTTTGACTCGCTTGAACGTCGCGTCCAACCGCTGTTTCAGCCGATTTACCTCGTTGCGCCCAGTCATTGGTTTTTCGAAAACGCCTTTTCGGCATGCGAGAGTCGGGTAGCGACATTGGCTTCCTGGGAGGTCCCGGTCTCTGTGGCCTGAACGTATTTAGCATCCTTCATCAGCCGCCGATAACTTTTCCTGAGCGAATCGATGTCCTTCAATGCCCTAAGCGATTGCAGACGCCTTGCGACGCCTGTCATCAGCGAATCCACAACGGCGGCGTTCACAGCCCGCTTTGGACGGAACGCCCTCGGTCCGATTCCCTCCAAGATGGTCCGTGTCGTGCGAGAGAAAATGTCTCGGAGCACCTTCTCCGGTTGCCTCGAGAGGTCTCTGTTGGTAGCCATGTAGCGATTTAGGAAGCTTTTCATTGGAGCCCTGTACTGTTTTGAGTGGTAGAGGAACGCGAAGAAACGAAGGACCATCTCCATATCCTTCAGTCTGGCAGACTTTTCGCCGACAAGGCTGCGCCATGCCTTAACATCGTTGAGTTCCCTAAGAACGCGAACGAGTTCGCCATGGTAGAGTGCAACGCGGATCTCCTGCGGCTGAAGATTTACCCCCCCTGTGTTTAGCCGTTCAAATATGGTGTAGATGCTGCTTTGATCCTCTTCTGGCTCGTCTTGCCTTATGATCGTGGCGTGGATAATACTGTCATCGAGCCGGCGCCGATCCTCGGAGTCAAGGTCGCTGTAACGAAGCCCAACGAATCGAGCCTGGACCTTGTCCGAGAGTTTGTAAATCTCCCCCTTAATCTCGCCGCTATAGAACGCCCGAAGGGTGAATAGTCGTTGATGGCCGTCTAGGACCAGGAGAACGCCTGAGGGCTCTTTTACTAGAAAAATTCCCGGCACTGGCAGCCCCAGCAGCAACGATTCGATGAACCGGTCCGCCTTCGGCTGAGGCCAAATGTATTCGCGCTGAAACCCGACGATTTCGGTTTGGATTGGCGCATCCCAGTTAAATCTGGGCACGACAATATCCTTGGAATTAATTCTCCGAACTAGAGAGTCGACGGGATAATCAGCCCCGTAGGATGTGATCGAGTATGGACTTTCGATTACCTCCTCGGCTTCGTCGAGATCTTCAATCACCTCCTCTCCTTTTGTCTGGATGAGTAACTGGTTCTCACTGCCTGTTCTGCCGCTTCTTCTCATGGAACCTCTCCCGACTGACCGGACCTTTGAATGCTGCTGGAAGTTACTCGATAGCTCTTCTTACGGCCAATTTACGCTCAATGTCGGCGACTGTAAAGTAGTGGCTCCGCTTCACTTGCGTGAATAAAACTCGCGCCACGCGGGCGGGGTTCCAGGTGCCAGCGAGTGAGATTGAGCCAGAACTGAGCGCCAGGGCTTAAATCCTGAGGCCTGGAACAGCAGGAAACTCAGTCCTCGACATCTATCGAGGCTACGACGTCGGTTTCCGCCAAATCGCTAAGTCATGCGTCGAAGGGTCCGAACCTTCGAATATCAGTATCAGGGAAAAACCCGTTCCGGCTACTAAAGCCTCGAGCGCCCGCCAAACCGCACCCCGCACAGGACGCAAACCCGCAAGGCCAAACTCTCCCCAATCCCTCCCGGCCCGGCCTGCAAACCCCGCTCAAAAAGTGCCAAAAAACGTGCCAAAAAGCGCCTAAAAACACCTTATTTTCCCGACTATTACCGCTTTTTGCAGACCTGCAAGGCCTCATTTGCCCCTTTTCTGTCCGTCCGCAAGCCGACTTTCTGTCGAATTGCTAGGGTTTCGGGCTGTTTGTCGTACTCCAGGCTGACATATCAGTCCGCCCACAGGCCGACTTATGCTGTTGACCTCCAGGTCTACATTCGCAGCTTAGCTTTCCCTAGTCCCTCAGTTCCTAGTCCCTCAGTCCCTAGTCCCTAGTCCCTCAGTCCCCAGTCCCTAGTCCCTAGTCCCTCAGTCCCTAGTCCCTGCCTCTTCGCCCAATCTTCGCCCTTCGCGTATAATCTCTGCATGGACTTTCAACTGGTGACCAGCTACTCACCGCGCGGCGACCAGCCGCGCGCCATCGGCGAGCTGCTCCACGGCCTCGCGGCGGGCGAGAAGCACCAGGTGCTGCTCGGCGTCACCGGCTCCGGCAAGACCTTCACCATGGCCAAGATCATCGAGCAGTCCAACCGTCCGGCGCTGATTCTGGCCCACAATAAGACCCTCGCCGCCCAGCTTTATCACGAGTTCAAGCAGTTTTTCCCCTCCAATGCGGTCGAATACTTTGTCAGCTACTACGACTACTACCAGCCGGAGGCCTACATTCCCGCCGGAGACCTCTATATCGAAAAAGAAGCCACCATCAACGAGGAGCTGGACAAGCTGCGCCTCTCGGCCACGCGCTCGCTCTTCGAGCGGCGCGACTCCATCATCGTCAGCTCGGTGAGCTGCATCTACGGCCTGGGCTCGCCGGAGGCTTACTTCGGAATGTTGCTGCTGCTCGAAAAAGGCCAGCGCATCAGCCGCAAGGACATTACCCGGCGGCTGGTCGAAATCCTCTACGAGCGCAACGACACGGACTTCCGCCGCGGAACCTTCCGCGTGCGCGGCGACGTGATCGAGGTCTTCCCCACTTACGACGAAACCGCCTACCGCATTGAGCTCTTCGGCGACGAGATCGAGTCGCTCTCGCAGATCGATCCGCTCTTCGGCACGGTCAAGCAGAAGTACTCGCGCCTGCCCATCTATCCCAAGAGCCACTATGTGATGCAGCCGGAGCAGAAGGCCCAGGCCATCGACTCCATCACGGCGGAGTTGAACGAGTGGGTGCCGCAGCTTGAGGCCGAGGGCCGCATGGTCGAGGCGCAGCGCATCCATCAGCGCACGCGCTACGACCTGGAAATGATCAAATCCATGGGCTACTGCCACGGCATC
>JBEKZR010000374.1:0-3642 GCA_049509715.1 Occallatibacter sp.
AATACCGGGCACTTTGTATCAGTCTTCTTCTCCAAGTGTCCAGGTTCAGGGCATTCTGTATGAATTCAGGACACTTTTGCCTGGAACCATACAAATGCTCCGTGCCCTATTCTTGCGCCTTTCTTCTGGCGCTAAGGTGGGAAACCACAAACCAAAGTTCGCCATCGCTTACCCCAGCTCCGCGACCCACCTGCGAAACTCGGCCGCCGGGTCCCGCTGATGAAAGAGCGCCTCGGAGACGGCCACAACCGTGGCTCCGGCAGCCAGCGCGGCATCCGCTGTGGCCAGCGTAATGCCGCCGACAGCCACCAGCACCGGGCCGGGGTCAGCCTCTGCGCGCAGCCGCCGCACGCCTTCCAGGCCAATCGGAGGCTTCGATGTCTGCTTGGTCCGCGTCGGATAGACCGGGCCAATGGAGAGATAATCCACCGGCTCAGCCAGAATTCCCGGCACAAGTGCCTCGCTGCCGCCAAAGGTTCCCACGATGCGATCCGGCCCCAGCAGTCGCCTGGCTTCGGCTGGCTTCAAGTCGCCCGCATCCACATGCACGCCGTCAAATCCAAGCCGCTCAACCAGATCAGCGCGATCATCGAGAATCAGCTTTACCTTTCCGGCAGGCAGTGTTGCACGCAGAATCTCCGCGTCGGCCAGCAACTCGGCGTCTGTGCCGGTCTTCCACCCCAACGACGAAGACCTGTCGTTGGGGACCCCGGTCTTGTTTCGGTATTCAAGAAGCGTCACCCCGGCCTGGGCCAGTTCGCCGCCCAGGCGGCGCAGAAACTCCGCGCGGCCACTCGCCGGAAGGATCGAGGAATCCAGGATGGGGTAGACCCTGGGAAAAGAGAAGGACATGAAACAAGGGTAGCTGGAACAGTCATCAGTTGTCAGTGATCAGTTGTCAGAACTTGGATGCGACCGACGGGCTCTGAAATCTCTGGCTGCGGCAAACTTTTCAGTTCGATGGCCGATGTTCGCCGATCGCCAATGACTGACAACTGACCAGTGACAACTGTCTTTTTACGTTTCGTCCGCCGACGGCCCATATGTGCCGGGGATCGGCTTGTTGAGCAGGCGCAGGTAGACGCCCAACTGGGCGCGGTGATGAATCATGTGGTTGACAACCCAGGTGCGCCAGACCTTGTACTTCGATTCGTCGATCCAGGCCTGGCCGCCGGCCACAAACTTCCAGTTCTCATCCCACTTCTCCGGGACGAATTTGGCTAGTTCCGCCTTGGCTTTGGCTATCTGCCCGTCAAAGCGCTCCAGCAGCGCCTTGGTGGAGGCAGGAACGTAGGGATCCCACTTGTGATCAGGGGGAAACTCCAGCTTGTCGGTGGTCAGAGTGGAAATCGCCCACTCCCCGGCGGTGTCCGAGACGTGTCCGGCCAACTGGCCCAGGCTCATCGACTTGGGGTGGGGTTTCCAGGTGAAATCAACGTCCGCCGGGATCGCCTCCAGCATCTTGCGCGTCCGTGCGGCCTCGTGGTCGAATTCGGCAATCAGTTCTTTCTGAAAGTCCATCGGGGCAACCTCCTGTGTTGCCAAACCAGCATAAATCAGGACCTGCCTGAAAAGCGAATAAAAAGCGATAAATTCTCCCGTCTTCAAGAGTCGGTCACTCCGAACTACCGGAAGCGCGTGGAAACGAAGGATGCCGACCAGGCCTCCTGCCAGCCTATGCCTGAGGGCGGCGGTGTGCCCTGGGGCGGCACATCGACCGGCGGAGAGATCGACGGTGGCGGAGGCGTGTCCACTTGCAAGTAGTTGCCGTGGCCATAGTTCCAGATGTCAGGTAACTGGCAGGGACCGCGATAGTGTTCCGGCCTTTGGGACGCTCCAAAGCGGCCTAGCGCCGACTCCCACCAAGGATGCGTGTGATCGACGATCTCCGAGGCAAAGTCGCCGAGCGGGAAGGCCCAGCGCAGCACCTCGTCTTCTTTCGATGCGAGCAGCGAGATGGTCTCCACCTTGGCCGGCACGGCGGCAAACTCAGCGGACAGGCAGTTATCGCTAACGGCCCCCGCCATCAGAATGAGCCGGCGCACCGGCAGGCTCATTCTGGTGATCGCCTGCAAGACCACCCGCGCGCCCAGACTGTGCGAGACGAAGGAGATGCTGGTCGCGTTGGCGAAATTGTTGTCTACGAACTCGGCCACCATGTTGCCGGCGGCCATGGCGTTCTTCGGCTCCTCGGGATAGCTCAGGGCATGAAAGGACTCCGAGTCGCCCGGCCAAAGCAGCCCCACAAAAGCCGGAACATCCGCACTCGACAGCAGACCCTCCCAGGTAGTCACCGTCTTAATGCCATCGGCGCGGTTGACGTTGAAGCCGTGTGTGCCGATCAGCACGTCCTTGGCGTGGATGTGACTCTGCAAATCGTTTGGGGATAGACCGATGTATTTGGAGCGGTCCGCGTAGTTATTGCCGCCTGTCCACTTCGTAAGTTGCACCACGCTCGATACGCCCCCGCTGCCCCACAATGCACGAACATCGAGGAATTTCGTCGTATTGGTCATCGCGGTCCCTATTTCTTCAGCAGCTGCATGGTGTTGACGGCAGTCGCCAGGGCGGTGGAAAGGTCCTTGGCGATGGGCGCAAGCGGAGTGGCCAACAGGCCAACCAAGAGAGCCAGAAACATTTCGGGCTTCCACCAAAAATGCTCCCAGCCACCCGCCAGGGTCCATCCCCCGGCGAAAGACAACGCGACGGCGATTCCAGCAGCTAGCCCACGCATCCAGTTGCGATAGACCTGGTCCGCGTGCTGGTAGGATTCATCGAGCATGGCGGTCACAATCAGGTCGAAACGCGAGAAGACATCGCTTTCAGCCTCCGAAAGCGGATCCCCGGCCAGGGTTTTTGTGGCCACGGAGGCCAGCAGATTCCCATCGACATTGGTAGCGTCCGCCAGGGCTTTGGCGTTGCCGGCGCTCAGATGCAGCTTGACCAGGGACTTGGCAATCGCCTTCTGGCTGGCGAGATCGGTGCCGTTCACCCAGTTGGCAAGCAGCGATCGCAGGATTTTATTCTGAGGCAGCGCATTCACTGGCGGCTTGGCTCCTGTCTCACTGGGGGTCAGGACGGTAACGGTACAGCGAATTCTGCCGAAGCCGATGTGATTGATCCAGGGATTCACCGGCTTGGCTGCTTCTAGCAGACCAAAGGCTGCCGTCCCCAACCCGCCGATGGCGGTAATGATCTGCGGCAGCGGGATACTATGCGGGTCAATGTTCATGCTTTTCGCCCTCCTACGTGCTCGCCAGTTACATTACAAGCAAATCGCCGGACAGTAAAGATAGATTATTTCCGAAGATAAGAAGGCTGAATCCTCGACGGAAGAATCCGGCCTTCTTATTGGGTTTGGATCTTTCTCAGCTCTCTCTGGTCAGGAAGTTTTCCATGAACTTGGTGTCGAACTCGCCGGCGCGGAAGCCGGGGTCGGCGAAGATCGCCTGATGCAGCGGGATCGAGGTCTCAATGCCCTGCACGATGAACTGGCTCAGCGCGCGTTCCATCTTGGCGATAGCCTCCGCGCGGTCGATCCCGTGCACAATCAGCTTGGCGATCAGCGAGTCGTAGTAGGGCGGGACCACCCCTTCCGCGTACTGCGCCGTGTCTACGCGTACGCCGTTGCCGCCGGGCACG
>JBEKZR010000375.1:0-3629 GCA_049509715.1 Occallatibacter sp.
CTCATCGATCCCAAGGGCGCTGTCATCGAGGACGGCATGACCGCCAGCCGCTTCACCGAGCAGTTCGGCGAAGCCGACGAAAACTACAGCTACACCAAGTTCGTCTACTACAAGCCGCTCGGCTATCCCCAGGGCAGCTATCGCGTGGGTCCGCTGGCGCGGCTCAACATCGTCAAGTCCATGGGAACGCCGCAGGCCGACAAGGAACTGGCCGAGTTCAAGCAGATGGCCGCCGGGCCCATCGAGAGCTCCTTCCACTATCACCACGCGCGGCTGGTCGAGGCCCTCTACGGCATCGAGAATATCGAACGCATCCTCGCCGATCCGCTCATCCTGGACAAGCACGTGCGCGCCACTGCCGGCGTCAACCGGCTCGATGGCGCGGGCCAGATCGAGGCCCCGCGCGGAACCCTGAATCACCACTACAAAGTGGACGAGAACGGCCTCATCACCTGGGCCAACCTGGTCGTCGCCACCGGACACAACAACAATGCCATGAACAAGGGCGTGCTTCAGTCGGCCAGGGCCTACGTTAAGGACGGCAAGTTCACCGCGGGCGCTCTCAACCGCGTCGAGGCCGTGATCCGCACCTTCGATCCCTGCCTGAGCTGCTCCACCCACGCCTTCGGCCAGATGCCCCTGGTTCTCACGCTGGTCAACGCCGATGGCGAGGTCGTCGACCGGGTGGCGCGTGCCTGACGCGCCAGGCTACGATTCGCCGTGCTGTTCCGCGCTCGCTCAGGCACGCGTGGGTGCTCGTAAATCAGGAGAGATGACTCGATGTACGCTGCAGGTGTGCTTTTGTCGATGGTTCTGTTGCCCATCGTCTCGATTGGCTATGAACGCTACTTCCACCATTCGCCTGCGCCGCTGATGTTGCTGGTAGGCAAGTGGTTCGTCTTTTGGAGTGCGGGAGTCAGGATTTTTGGCGCCGGTTTGCGGCAGTTCTTCCAACCCCGGTTTACGTCGGAAGGGATATTCGGCATACGGAGTGACGACCCGTTACCCTTCGTGCGGGAATTGGGAATTGCAAATTTCGCCGCTGGAACCGTGGGAATACTGTCTATCTGGCAGCCCAGTTTTATTCTCCCAGTTGCAATCATCGCGGCCTTGTTCTTCGGGATCGCCGGCATTCGGCACTGGACGGACAAGCACAGGGGCCAGAAACAGAACCTGGTATTGGTAACCAATCTGTTTGTATCCCTCGTCTTGATCGGCTACATTGCTTACGCGGTGGTACTCTGACCGCATGATGTCGCGGTTGAGTCCAACCCGCTGCCTCATCCTCGCCTGCGGCAACACGCTGCGCGGCGATGACGGCGTCGGGCCGTGGTTTGCCGAGTGGGCCGAACGGCGCTTCGCCGGGCAGGCAGGCGTCCGTGTCATCGCCCGTCAGCAATGGACTCCCGATCTGGCCGAAGACGTCGCCCGCGCCCAATCCGTCCTGTTTATCGATTGCTCCCTCGATTCCGCTCCCGGCTCAATCAAGCTGACTCCCGTCGAGCCAGCCCCCGCCGGCCGGGGACACTCGACACACCATCTGGGCGCGGCAGAACTGCTCGCTCTGGCCCGCGAACTCTACGATTCTCAGCCCTTGAATGCTCAGCTTCTCACCATCGGCGCAGCCTCAACGGAGTTGAGCGAGGGGTTCAGCCCCGCCGTAACCGCCGCGCTTCCCGAAGCCTGCCGACTTATCGAAGAGAGTGTAAAACTCTCACAGCGGTGACTCTTGACGATAAAAAGGCCGCAAATTAGCTGGCCTGATAGCGACAGCTTTGACAGACGATTTATCAGCACGGCTTCGCTGTAAAGTTGTGCGTCTCAAGCCACTTTCGTGCGCGTTCCTGCGTTTGCAATCGAACTGCGTTGGTGAGGTGAGAGGCAGCATCATCTTTCAACAATGTATATGCATCTTCTTCTTTGATGCTTCCGAGTTTGCACGATGCAGCAACGTCTAGCCAGAAAAGGGCTTCTGTATAGTCCTGTGGAACTCCCTGCCCATAGTCGTACATGGCCCCCAGATTGATCTGTGCATTCGGATTACCTTGCTCGGCAGCCTTTCGATACCAGAAAGCAGCTTGCGCGAAGTCTTGGGGAACACCTTGTCCTAAATCGTATGAGGCACCAAGGTTGAATTGTGCATTCGCATCTCCTTGTTCTGCTGCCTTACGGGCAGCCACTCCGTAGACTTCACCGTTCGTTGTGCCGCTGGTTCCGTTGGTGCTGGTGGATTTTGTGGAAGAACTTGTAATGTCTGGATGCGTCGAATTCGTAATCATCCTCGCTACTATCTTTGACTGTTCTTCTCCGATCTCCCGGATTCCCAATCCTGAATAGGAGTTCAGTTGATGCTCTACGATGGCCGAAATTCTGTTAATGGCCTTAGCCAAGCCCGGATCGAGAGCGGTTATTGCGTATGTTCCGGACGGCTCTCGCTCAGCGCCGAGAGGCTGCGTTCGTTCTCCGAAGTACGCCGCAACTTCGCCGAACTTCACTGTATGCGACTTGATATCAACGAATACGATCTGCTTCTTGTATCGTGCATAATCAACGCAGTTTGATTGCGCCGAACCTATGTCTGTCTTCAAGCACCGCGCTTTGCCTTTGAAGAATGAATAGAGGTTTATCCAGTACTTCCGCTCTGCTCGGTACTGATCGATGTGCCATTGCGTCCATCCCTCGCCGGTGATATCGGGAATGAATATTTCAACCCGCGAATCCTCATAGACGGTGATCGGGATGGTTAGATTGCCGCCTTCGTCATACACTCCAACAGGCTCGCCGAATGGGCCGCGAACGATAGTGGCTTGTCCAGATGCAGTGCAAGCAAACGCGAAAAGGAGAACGAGGAGACGAATTCCAGATGATCTGAAATGAAACCTCATGGCAATATTCCTTCTCGCCGGGTGCCCAGGTTTCGTTTTTGAGACCTGGGCGATTCGCCGTGTGCGAAGCCCCCTAGAACGCCGCCATCGTCTGCCGCAAACTATACGAGCTCAGCGTCTTGATGTAGTTGCCGCGGTCGAACGGCGAAGTATCCGGCACGGAGCGCCGGCTCAGGCAGCCGCGCGTCTCCCACAGCGAGGCATACTCGCGCTTCTCCAGCCAGTAGCGCATGTCGGCCAACACCCTGCCGATATGCTCGATGCCGTGAATGTGCAGCGCTGAAGCCATCATGATAATGCCGGCGCCCGCCATGATCCCCTTCAGCACATCCTCGGCGGAGTGAACCCCGCCGGTGATCGCCAGGTCGATATTCAGGTGCCCGTAGAGAATCGCTGCCCAGTGCAGCCGGGGCAGCAACTCCGAGGGCTTGGAGAAGTGGAGCATCGGCCGCACCTCCAGCGTCTCGATGTCGAAGTCCGGCTGGTAGAAGCGGTTGAACAGCACCACGCCGCGCGCGCCCGCATCCTCCAGCTGTGCAGCCAGGTGCGGCAGGCTGGTGAACGACTGCGAGAGCTTCACCGCCACCGGAATCTTCACCGCGGCGGTCACGGCGGCCACCAGCTCCAGAAGTTGCGTCTCGAGTTCGGCGGAGGTCTGGCTGCGCTCCGTGGCCAGCGCGTAGGTGTTCAGTTCGATGGCATGAGTGCCGGCCTGTTCCGTGTCCTTGGCAAACCGCACCCAGC
>JBEKZR010000376.1:0-3615 GCA_049509715.1 Occallatibacter sp.
GTGAGCACTGCGCCACCCCCGTCGCCCGAGGAAGAATCGGTGGCGACGTTCAAGCTCAATGTAAATTTGGTGGACGTGTTCTTCACTGTCAAGGACAAGGCGGGGAACCTGGTTCCCCACCTGACCAAGGACGATTGCACCGTTACAGAAAACAAGGAACCGCAAAAGCTCAAGAGTTTTGTGGCCGAAACCAACCAGCCGCTGACGTTGGGGATTCTGCTGGATACTTCGGGCAGCCAGTACCGCGTGTTGCCGCTGGAGCAGGAAGTGGGAAGCCAGTTTCTTGAACGTGTGCTGAGGCAGAAGGACGAAGCCTTCCTGATCTCGTTCGACGTGGACGTGGATCTGATGCAGGACTACACCAACAGCGCCCGGCAACTGTCGCGGGCCATGAGCAAGGCGGAGATCAACACCGCGGGGGGCAATGGAGCGGCGGGCATTCCGGGAGCCGGCGGGGGAACCGTTCCCACGATCGGAACGCCCAAGGGAACGGTGCTCTACGATGCGGTCTACCTGGCCTCGAACACAAAGCTGAACCAGGAGTCGGGCCGCAAGGCGATGATCCTGCTGACCGACGGCGAGGATGAGGGCAGCGACCGGAAGATTGGCGAGGCGATCGCGGCGGCGCAAAGGTCCAACGTCCTGGTCTACACGATTCTGATCGCCGACCGGGGCTTCTACGGGAGCTTTGGTTACAACGGCTATTCGGCCATGAAGAAGTTGACCGAGGAGACGGGCGGGCGCCTGATCGACGTGGGCAACAACGGCAAGAAGCTGGAGGCAGCCTTCCAGCAGATCGAAGACGAGTTGCGCACCCAGTATGTGGCCACCTATACGCCCAGCAACACCAAGCTGGACGGCACGTTCCGGCACCTGGGGGTGGAATGCCGCGGGGATGGAATGAAGGTGCAGGTCCGCAAGGGCTATTTCGCGACGCCGCCGCAGAACTAGGGCCTGCTAACACTACCTGGGCGGATGGCGTTCCACCCCAGCGCGCAAAAACCGCGCGCCCTATGGACAATCGCTGGGACTCCGGTCAGGAAAAAGCCACTCAGCGGTCGTGGTGTCGGGGTATATCAATGGGAGAACCGCTATAGCTGGCAGGACATCAAAGCTAGCGAAAAACTGAGTAGAAGCATGGATTGATGTGTGCAAGAGGACAGGAAAAGGGCTCAGTCTGTCCTGTTTCCGGACACTACCTTCCGCTCACAGGGCAGGACTGTCCTGTTTCTGGACACTTCAAACCGTTCGTCTCAGTCGAGGGTAATCTAGCATTTGTAATTCTTCGTGATTAATATCGGCACAAGCGGGAAAAACTTGAGGCCGTCCGAAAAATAATTCCAGCCTGAGGATTCCCACTTCGATGAGGTTGCCATGATCATCAACTGCACGGCCAACGATGGCTTTGAGATTAGCCCCCGGTTTCGCCGCACCATCGAAGAGCGGATCGCGCGGCTGGAGAAGGATGCCGAGCACGACGAGGCGCAACTGGACCTGCTCGAAGACATCGACCATATCCGCAGGCAGATGCGGCTGGTGGCCATGCAGCGCTCCGAGGCTCTGCGCATGAGGCTGTTCCTCGACCGCTCGCAGACGCGCCTTCCCCCGCCGCTGATCGCGCTCTGAGGCGCCGCGCTTTTCCGGCTTCCCCATCCAGCAAGCAACAAAAGGGCCGCTGCCTTCGATAGCGAGGCGCGGCCCTTTTGTTGCTTGCTTTGAACTTTGGAGCACCGGGCGGGAATTGAACCCGCGTATACAGGTTTTGCAGACCTGCGCGTTAGCCGCTTCGCCACCGGTGCCCGTGGAACAGTTTTCAGTTGTCAGTAAGAAGCCGACGCTGACGGCTGATCTCCGGTCGCCCGCTGAGGATAACTGATAACTGACAACTGCCCACTGAATGCAAAAACCCACCGCGCCTTCTGGCGGGTGGGTCGTCGGGGTTGAAGATTCTTCGTTTTCGGAATCTAGCCCAGAGTACACGCCCGCACGCGGCAGCTCTTACAGCAGCAGAGACACATTGCGGGAGTGAAGAAATAGGCCACAAGAATCCTTTGCCGGGGAGAGCACGCCGACCAAGCTGCGTCTCACCGGGTAGCCATAGACTAGAGCCTGGGCGGAGGCATGTCAAGCGATGCCTGGGCAATGACCGATGGATATGGATTATTTCGTGGTGGATGTTTTTACCGACAGGGCGCTGGGAGACAACCCGCTGGCCGTGGTGATGAGTCCGGATAGCGTGAAGCAGGCCGGCCCAGCGATTTGTTCCTCTCTGCAAAGGCGGAACCGGCGAGGGTCATCGATGTGCGCGTGGCGTGCAGCACCGTTCTTGTTGCAAAGGGACAGCTTTTCCTGCCGTGATGCACACGCTTTCAACAGGTTTTAATAATTGCAAGTGACGGCAAGTGTTAACGCTAGCGAATTCTCATTTGTTTCATATGAATTTTCAGGCCGAGTTTCGCCTGTCTTTCCCTCTTCCCACCGGCCTCCAACCCCCGTAGGCTTGCGTTTCATTGGAGCAACTTAACCGGCGCCTTTGCCGGTCTGGTCCAAGGCATCATACACAATCTGACCGCGAGCGAAGGCTTGCCTCCTGTGCAGCGATTGCCCGATGCCGCTTAGCGTGAAGGCCGCGCCCTCGTCGGGCTGTGCGCGCCTCCTGCCAGGCAAATCGGGTCGTTGAATCAACCGGGATGCGGCTGTCTCGTCTCCGGTCGCCGGACCCGGCAATTCATCACGCCAGCCAGCCACAAGAGCGGGCAAGCGTGGAGTGTTGCCAGGCGGACAAGTAAATTGAACCACGGAAATGGAACGAAGGAGTTTTTCCCTCATCATGCGGCCAAAGAAAGTGATTCTCTGCGTAGACGACAACGAACAAGAGCTTTCCGTGCTCAAGTTCATGCTGGCAACCAATGGATACCGGGTCGTTTCGGCCTGCAGCGGGCAAGAGGCGATCGGCATCTTTGCCGCAACCCAGGTGGATCTGGTGCTGTCCGATTTTGCCATGCCCCAGATGAATGGAAATCAACTGGTGGACCGATTGAAACAGATCGCGCCGCATATCCCCATGATCCTATTGGGCGATCCGCAGAAGATGGGGGGCGAGATACACGCCGCCGACGCGCTGCTGGCCAAGAAAAGCTGTCCGGCGCAGGAGTTGCTGGAACGGATCAAGGTGATGAGCGCACGCAAGCGCGGTCCCCGCAAGGGCGCGCTGCGGATGGCGCCGACCGAGCTGGCGGCGGCCTCGTGAGAACAGGGACCAGGGACTCGATTCAGCGCCGGACGATAGGGAACGGCGGCGAATCATCAGCAGGAAATCTGTGCTGTTTCAGTTGCATGAACGCCCTCAGTTCCCTGGTCCCTGATCCCTAATCCGTACTCCCTGTTCCCTCGTCTCCAGCCGGCTTTCCGAATCTGGAAACATCTTCAGCGTTCCGCCCCGGAATGCAGGTTCCTTGCGTGAGAGAATTCGGCCCTTGACGACTCCACGCTTTAGTGCGCATACTCGCCAATTATGCCCAGTCTGGAGCATTTTCCCTGGTTCCAGCGGGAGTTGGCTTTTATGGATATTGTTCTGGTACGTCTTCTTTTTGTGGCCCTTCTTGCCGGGGTGTG
>JBEKZR010000377.1:0-3606 GCA_049509715.1 Occallatibacter sp.
GGATGTCAGGTCCAGGTGCCGGTATGGCGGAATCTCAACCTGGGTGGATTCGAGGGCAAAAGTGCTGAGGGCGCCGGCCAGGCGGGCGAGATCCCGGTAAACCTCCTCCGGGTGGCTGCGGCGGTCCTGGAGATGATGGCGCAGGGCGGGGAGCGCGGAACAGAGCGCGTGGAGGAACCAGTAGTTGGCGACGTCGAGAGCGGATGTGCCGAGTTCAAAGCGGCCGGAACCGAGCCTTATACTGCGGGTGGAAGCGATTTTTTCATCGATGGCCTGCGCTAGCCGATGGAGGAGCAGCACTAGGCTCTCGGACGCGCTGATGCGCAGGCAGGGGGGGATAAAGGCAGGGTCGGAGGTAAATCCCCCAGCACCGTCGCGGAGCACGCGGGCAATGGGAAAGGAGACGGTGTGATCGGAGACCTGAGCCTGGCTCAAAAGGACGAGATTCTTGCGGGCAAAGGAGACGCTGTTCTCCCCCTGGCCAACGGAATCGTCTCTGAGATTGCGCTGAACGGCGCCATACCGGGCACTGGCGCCGCCACCCAGGTCGCAGTCCAGGCCCTGGTCCTGGCGCGGCGGGATCGCCAGATAAAGGATGATTTCACTGTCAGTGGAAGAGAAGAGACTGCTCAGATGCGCAGGCTCGGGAACAGAGTCGCAGTCGGGCAGATCGAAGATGAGACCGTCGGGCAGGATGCCGGATGCGAAGCTGAGGATGGCGAGGCCGTTCCGGAGGGCCTCTGTATCGAGGGAAAAATGGAGAAATCCCCATGGCTCCTGGCGCAGATTGGAACTGAGGAACCAGAGCGTGTCTTCGAAATACCGGCTTTGCGTCTGGAAGTGATGCGGCCCGAGATGCATTCCTTCAGACCAGACGACCCGCGACAGGAACTTCATAGTTTGGAGACCACCATGGGAGAGAATTTGGGATCAGATTCGCTTCCGCATCGATGCAAAGCTGATCTCAAGTGATGGCGGCTTGAGCTTCATCGAAGGACCATGCCGCCTACCCGGACGATACACGACAATTCAGCGATGAGTCTATTCGTCCGGTATAGCAGGGCGCAACCGCATTCTACCCAAAATCTTTTTGGAAAAATAGGCAAATCGGGCGCAACGAATGATTTATGCTACCCGCATCGCACCGGAGGCCTGATTGTATGGACAAACCGACGACACCAACTGGACCAAACGCTCCAAATTCTCCATGGCCGGAGGATTCCGGTTCTGGACAGGACTTCGGGGCAACGGGCGTATTTGGGTTGGTGAAGGTGCCCGAACCGGTGGAGGGGCTGGCGGCGGGTTCCGGAGCGGAGCCTGACGCCCAGGGAAACCGGGCGCCAGAGGCCGTAAAACCACAGCCAGTGCCTCAGCCAGTGCTGGCTCCGAAGGCCTTTGCGGAGCCTGTTGTACACAGGGTGGTGTTCGGTGGTGGCGCCGCAGAGAGCTCACCGGAACTGCTTGACCGGATGCGGATGGCGTCCACGGAAAGAGCGCACTTTGCGGAGAAATCGTCTGCCCCTGGGTCTGGCAGCAAGGGCAGCGCAGGATTCACCGAGCTGTTGCGCACCCTGGGAAGCGATCCGCCCGCACCGGCTGCCGAGCCAGCGCCGGAGGCGCCGCGCCCCGCACAGGATTCCGGGTTCACGTCTTTGCTCCGAACGCTGAGTTCGCAGGAGGGGGGAGCGGCTCCGGCTGAAGATCCCATGAAGACGGCGCAACCTGCTTTCCGATCCATTCCAGACGAGCCGAGGAGAGTCCCCGCAGCACCGGCGCCAGGTGGATTTACTGAGTTGTTGCGCGCAACGCCAGCGGAAGGCCCCGAGTTTGGCGGCCCTCGTGCCCAGGCTCCGGGCCCGGGTGAAGCGCCAGTTGCCGGCAGAGCGGCCGGAGCGGTTTCGGGGCCAATTGAGAACAAGCCGGGCGAATTCACGAAATTGTTCAGTACATTCGGCGGCGCAGGGGCAAGCCCGCCGGCTCCGGCGCCGATCGACCGGGGAACAGGGGATTCCTATCCGGGGAGCGCAGGTTCCTTCACGCGGATGCTATCGCTTGAACAGCAATCTGCTCCCGCTGAGCCAGCCTATCGCGAAGAGTGCAAGCCTTCAGCGGGAAGCCTCGATTATGGACTTACTCCGCAAACGGCCGGGACGGCGGGGACGAGCCGCGATCCATTTTCTCCCCCGCCGTTGCCGGAGGCGCAACCGGTCCAAAGCATGCCGCTAGGGGGCGAATCTGGTATTACGCGCCTGATTCAAATGCTGGATGAACCTTCCAGGGCGCCAGCTCCACGCATGGAAGATGCGCCCTTGAGCGCTCCACGGGGGACAGAGCCAGGCGTCTGGACGCAGACCTTCGCTTCCTTGGCCGCGCCCGGCCAGCCTCCCACGCCGCTGGCCAAGGCACCGGAGTGGACTCCGCCACAAGCGCCTGTTGCGCCCGCAGTGACTCCTCCTCCGCAAGCTTCAGGGAGCTCCGGACCAAGTGAGTTTACGCGGATTCTCGATGCCTCAAGGCTGCGGGAGCAGGCAATGCGGGGCGGCCCAGGCGCGGGGAATCCCGTCACGGCGCCGCAGCAGCAGAGCCTTGCGCCTACTCCCCCGCCTGTCCCGATCCCGAACTATCCGGTTCAAGTTCCCCCACCCGCGGTAGGGATGCAAGGGTTGGGGGGAGTGCCTCATCCGGGCGTATACCCTCCCCCGCAGCCGCAGTTGCCCGGTTATCAGATGAACTATGGGCCACACGCCGGAGCGATTCCCACACCGGGTGGGAGCATGCCGCAGCCGCCCGGAATGTATGTTCCGGCGCCACCGATGCCCGCCCTGCCACCAGTCGCGCCGGTGCAGCTGGCTGGACCAGGGACGGGGAAAATGCAGCAGTACCTGCTTGTGACGGGTGTTGTGATTATCGTTTTGCTGGTTGTACTGCTGGTGACGGTCGTCTTCCTGCTGAAGCATTAGGGCGAACAGGCCCTGGAAAGTCTTTCAGTTCATGCGGCCTTGCAGACGTGTGCTGCATACACAAACGAGCATCACGCCGGCTGCGCGAGCAGGATGATGAGCTCCATCTGAGGATTCAGCAGTTCAGCCGGGGCGTAGACAGCAAAGTTGCGCGCGCGCTGGACCGACTCCCACACCGGCCCGCCCGCTTCGATAGCGAAGTACTGGTGGCGCAGCTTGACCGGGATGGACCGGGGCGGTGTCGCAACGTGCTGCAGGCGCAATCCGGGCAGGGCGTTGCGGATGAGGGTTTCGAGCTGGGTTGCGGAGCAGGCCTTCAAGAGTTTTGGGGTGCGGTCGATCAGGTCCGCGTCGCGGATATCGGCCGAGATGGCGAGGTAGAAGCGGGAACCCTCGAAGTAAGCATCCTTGTCGATCGAGGTTGCATAGATGGTATCCCGGACCATTTTGAGCGGGAGCGCGACGAAGTTGCTTGGGATCACAGTCTCCAGCATGATGCGGATCAGCCGGTCGAGGTCTCCGAAGCAGGAGCCGAGCTGCTCGTGATTGTAGGAGGGCAGGTCCTTTGGGGCGATCTTGCTGGAGAAAGCGGTCAAAGCTCCTGCAAGATCGGAGAATTCATTGAAGAGCAGTTCGGGCTGAATAT
>JBEKZR010000378.1:0-3599 GCA_049509715.1 Occallatibacter sp.
GCTGGGCGAGTGCATCGCGGTGATTATGAACGCCATCCGCGTGGCACTGGAGCGCACGCCGCCGGAGCTCTCGGCCGACATCAGCGACCGCGGCGTCGTTCTGACCGGCGGTGGCGCTCTGCTCAAGAACCTGGACAAGCGCATCCGCGAAGAAACCGGATTGCCCGTCTCGGTGGCCGACGATCCGCTGGCCTCGGTGGTGCTGGGCACCGGCAAGATGCTCTCCGACTTCCGGCTGCTGCGCAAGATCAAAATCGGCTGAGCAGTTTTCTGTTGTCAGCGGTTGGGCTGGCGAGATGTTTGCGGTTTCCCAGGCCTGAAGAGGCGAGACCTTTCGGCAAGCTCAGGGCAGGCTCTGGGGCGCCCTGCTGATTTTGCTTCTGCCGCTCATCGAGTCCTTTTCCCCAGCCCGAGCTTTGGCCATGGAATCGTTTTTCGTCCGCTATCGGAATCTTCTGGTGCTGCTGGCCATCCTGTTGGCGCAGATCATCGGGTTGGCTGTGCAGGTGCGCCGGACCGGCTCCGGCCGCAACTCCCTCGACCCGCAGGACGCGCCGGGCGTGCGGCTCATCCGCCTCTGGGCCGATGCTGTGGTGTCGCCTCCCGAGCGGCTGATCCGCTCCTCCAAACTGGGCATGACATATCTGTGGCAAAACTATATCGACCTCCGCCATACCCGCGAACAGAACCAGGAGTTGCAGAAGACCATCGACCGGCTGCGGCTGGAGCAGGCCGCGCTTCTTGAGGATGCCCGCCAAGGCCAGCGCCTGCAGGCGCTCATGGACTTCCAGAAGAAGTACATCTACAAGACCCTGGCCGCGCAGGCCATCGGCTCCAGCGGCAGCGATCAGTCGCGGGTCTTCTATCTGGACAAGGGCTCCGCGGACGGGCTGGACCGGGACATGGCGGTGATAACGGCGGACGGCATCGTCGGCAAGATCCGCGAGGTCTTTCCGCACACAGCTCAGGTGCTGCCCATCAACGACCCGACCAGTGGCGCTGGAGTGATCCTGGAGACCACGCGGATTCGCGGCATCCTGCGCGGCAACGCAGCCGGCCAGCCGCAGATCGTGGGCATCCTGGCCGACCGGCGCATCCAAAAAGGCGAAAAAGTGCTTACTGGCGGAGGCGACCTGATCTTTCCGCCGGGGCTGCCCGTGGGCGTGGTGGAAAAAGTGGCGCCGGACCCGGAGCGCGACTCGTTCATCGACGTGATTGTGCAGCCCGCGGCGCATCTTGACCGGCTGGATGAGGTCCTGGTCATCACATCGACCCAGCCGCGCTTCTCGCCGGAAGAGCAGCAGGACATGGCTACAAGCGAGGCGCTGAAGGGCCCGGAGGCAGAGGCCATCAAGGAACGAAAGAAGGCATCGGAGGTGATGGCCGAGCGGCTCCCCGGGCTGACCGACCCCAACGCGCCTGCATCCAATCCGGCGCCAAACGCGGCTCCGGCCACGGGTCCCGGCCCGCCGGAACAGGGACAAAACCAGGCCAATCCATCGTCGCCCGCGTCGCCCGCAGCGCCGCCGAAGGTGCTGCGCCCTGCGCATCCTGACCGCTTCTCGCCGGGAGCGGCGCCGCAGGCCGCAGCAGACCAGACCGTTCCCGGGACTGAGGCCAAGCCAGCCCAGCAAACCGCGCCGCGGAGGAATCCCTAGCCATGTCCAAACTGGGCGCTGACTCCCGCCGCGATCTTGAGATTCGCCGCTATCCGATGCTGGTCTACGCGCTGGCGCCGCTGGCGGCGCTGGTGCTGCAGGCCTGGCTCCCGAGCGTGCTCAGGGGCTATGTCTTGTTCGACCTGCCGCTGGTGGTCACGGTCTACTTCGCTCTGGGCCGGCGCAGTCCGATTCAGGGCACGCTGATGGGCGCGGCAATGGGCCTCTTCGAGGATGCGCTTACCCACCACGCCATCGGCGTCAACGGCATTGCCAAAACTGTGGTCGGCTTCCTGGCGGCGTCGGTAGGCATTCGCATCGATGTGGAGAACCACACCATCCGCCTGGCGCTCAACTTTCTGCTCTCCCTGCTCTCCAGCACCATCTATATCTTCATCTACCGCGTCCTGCTGGGACTGAATCAGGAGTGGAGCTGGCTCAACGAGCTCTTCAAGGCGATTGGCAACTCGCTCATCGCCGTGGCGCTGTTTCCGCTGCTGGACCGGATGCAGATCAGGGATTGAGGAAACAGTGAAGAGGGAATACCTATTCCCTAATCCTTGTTCCCTGCTTCCACCCACCTCTCCAAAAATCCCAACAACTCCCCCGGCGGGCGCAACCAAACCTCCGCCGCGGTCTCTCTCCATTCCCGTCGCACCAGCACGCTCAGCCCACGCGGACCAACCCTGTTGATGGCGCGAAACGCCGCTTCGTCGCTCAAATCGTCGCCCAGAAAAGCCACCGGCCCGCCAGCCCCGGTCTCCGCAAGAATCGCCTCCACCGCTCCGCCCTTGTTCCGTCCCACGCGCAGCTCCAGCCCGGCATCGAACTCCAGCAGCCCCAGCCCCTCCATCCGCGTCAGCGGCTCAAACAGCGCCCGCGTTCGCTGCTCGATCAGCTTTGCCTTCCGCGGCGAAGCCCCGCGCCAGTGCATCACCACCCCATTGGCCTTGTCCTCGAAGAGCCCGCCCAGGCTGTCGTGCCGCAGATGCTCGCGCAGCTCTTCGAGCTTCTTCTGGGTCGCGGCCGGAGCCTGCTCCAGCTCCCTCCGCCCATCCGGGTAGAGCCGCTCCGCTCCATGCAGTCCCCAAACCTCCAGCGGTGCTTCAAGGGCCGGAGCTCCCGTCGACGGGTCCCGGTCGATGGGGTGGAGCATCAGCATCGGCGCAATCTCCCCTGCGGGCCGTCCGGTAATCACCGCCATCCGCGTCCTGCCCTGCCGCTGGATGCGCCTGAGCAGCTCCCGCACCCCCGCCCAGGGCCGCGCCTGGAAGCGATCCACGCGGAACGGTGCCAGCGTCCCGTCGTAATCCAGCAGCAGGAGCGGGCGTCCACCCCCGTCAAAGGTTCGAAAGAACTTGTCCAGCTTATCTGCCGCCTGGGGGGTCACTTTGTCTCGCTCTCCAAGCCAGTTTACGATGCCCACGGCCTCTGCCGGCCTTGCGCCGTCGCTTGCCTCCGCCTCATGCGCTATCCTGTCGGGGGGAGCGGCGCAAGCTCCTGCACCCGAAGTCAGGCAAACCCGATGGCGTTAGACCCGATCGAAAAAGCCGCCAAGAATATTGTGCTTACCGTGCAGGATTACTCCCTGTTCGCCAGGCGCGCCGTCATGAACCTCTTCCGCCCGCCAATCTATTGGCCTGAGTTCCTGGTTCAGGCAGACATCATAGGCGTAGGCTCCTTATCCATCGTTGTGCTCTCCGGGCTCTCCACCGGCGGTGTGCTGGCGCTGCAATCGGCGGCCACGCTCTCGGCCTTTGGCGCCGCCGCCGTCACCGGCGAGTTTGTGAGCCTCACCATGATCCGCGAACTGGGCCCGGTGCTCACCGGAGTAATGGTCTCCGGCCGCAACGCCAGCTCCATGGCCAGCGAACTCGGCTCCATGGTGGTCACCGAACAGATCGACGCCATGCGCGCCCTGGGCGTGGACCCCATGCGCAA
>JBEKZR010000379.1:0-3597 GCA_049509715.1 Occallatibacter sp.
CCAGCGGCGATTTGACCGTCTCCGGCGCCGCCTCCGGGTTACTTTGGAGGCGCTGGCGCGTCTAACCGGCAGCCAACTCCAAACGGAACCTTGCCCAGCCCCACCGGGACCCGTAGAATAAAGGATCGCAGGAGTTTTTACAGGCAATGAAGCTAAACGGCCGAAATATTCTCTTTACCGCACTGGGTTGCGGCCTGGTTTTCACCCCGACTTGCGGGCTACTGGCCCAGCAGGCGGCCAATCCGCCCGCACCCGCCGCCCAGGAACAGGCCCAGCCGGCCTCGACGCAGGGACAGGAAGCGGACCCCCTGAAGCGCGATCGTTCCGATAAAGAGAGATTTGCCGCACAGAAGGCAGTCCGGCAGGAGTTAAAGGGCGCCTACAAGACCTGGCTCACACAGGATGTGGTGTGGATCATCACCGATGAGGAAACCAAAGCCTTCAAGCAGTTGAGCAACGATGAGGAGCGCGAGGCGTTCATCGAGCAGTTCTGGTTGCGGCGCAATCCCGATCCGGATTCGCCGGAAAATGAATTCCGCGAGGAGCACTACCGGCGCATCGCGTACGCCAACGAGCACTTTGCCGCGGGCAGGCCGGGCTGGAGGACGGACCGCGGACGCATCTATATCACCTTCGGCAAGCCGGATTCCATTGATTCACACGCCTCCGGCGGCCCCTACCACCGGCCCATAGAAGAGGGCGGCGGCGAAACCGCGACCTTCCCGTTCGAGACCTGGCACTACCACTATATTGAAGGCATCGGCGAAAACATCGACCTGGAGTTTGTCGACAGCTGCCAGTGCGGCGACTACCACTTCACCATCGACCGCGGTGAAAAAGACGCGCTGGTGCACGTTCCCGGCATGGGCAAGACCATGTACGAAGAGATGGGCATGGCCAAGAAGGGAGACCGATTCCAGGGCGGCCTGGAGAATCTGGGCACAGGCCCGCGGGCCTCCTCGCAGGGGCACAATGAGTTCGAACGCATGGAGTTGGCAGCCAAGCTCTTCGCTCCACCGCCGATCAAGTTTGCCGATCTTGACAACTTCATCACCGAGCACAAGCTGCTCAACGGCCCGGTCTTTCCCTTCGACGTCCGCACCGACTTCATCAAGGTCACGGACAGCACAGTGCTGGTTCCCATCACAGTGCAGTTGAAGAATCGCGACATCACCTTCGTGACCAAGGACGGTGTGTCCAAGGGATTCGTGAACATCCTGATCAAGGTGACCACACTCACCCACAAAACGGTGCAGAGCCAGGAAGACACGGTGCAGATCGAGCAGCCAGCCGAACTGCTGGAGAAGACCCTGGACCGCAAGTCGGTCTACTGGAAGGCTCTTCCGCTCCTCCCCGGCCTTTACCGGCTAGATATTGCCATCAAGGACGTGAACAACCCGGAGCACGTGGGCCTGTATGGCCGCAGTCTTGAGGTGCCCACGTATCACGACGAGAAGCTGGCCACTTCGTCGCTGATTCTGGCCGACGAGATGAACACTGTCTCCTCGCGCGAGATCGGCGCCGGCAGCTGCGTCATCGGCAACACGCATATCTGTCCGCGGGTGAGCAGTCCCACGCCGGCCAACCCGAACCCACCGGCCAGCTTCAAGCGCAACCAGCAGCTCAACTTCTGGATGCAGGTCTATAATCTGGGGATCGACGAGACCACGAAGAGCAACGAAGCCACGGTGACCTACCAGATCATCGATGCCGCGACCAACACGGTGGTCTTTGAGAAGGAACTGGCCTCGAAGGATCTGGGGGCGCACAGCGACCAGCTGACGGTGGAGAAAACGCTGCCCATGGCCGGCCTGCAGCCGGGGAAATACAAGGTGACGATCAAAATAAAAGACGCAATTTCAAAACAAGAGATTGCGCAATCGGCACCTTTTGTCGTGGAATAGTAAGTATCCCCCCGCAGCACGGTTACCGGACGCAAGATTCGGAAGCCGGCGCGGGATGGTTAAGCAAGAGTTTCGCCAGGGACGCCGCTCAAGGTCACCTATAGTGAACATGCGCAGGGTCCATCTCGTTGTTTTCGCGGCGCTGATCGCCCTAGGGAGCGCTCCGGTAGAGGGAGCCGCCCCGGGATCGGTTTCGGGCGTGGTGCGCGACTCCTCCGGCGTGCCACAGATAGGCGCCGTGGTCGAGTTGCTGCGCCCCGACCTGAGCGTTATCGCCAGCGTCTACACCGACAGCGAAGGCCGGTTCACGATACCCTCGGTGCTTCCCGGCCGTTACGCGCTCAAGGCCATGGGCACATACTTCCTGCCTTCGTTGCGCGAAAACGTACGCGTGCGCACGCATACGGTCGTCAACCTGACCCTGAACACGCTGTACGAAGTGATGCAATGGCTTCCGGCTGAACCGCGCGCCGGCAACGCGCAGCAAGACGACTGGGCCTGGACGCTGCGATCGGCCGCCAACCGCCCCCTGCTGCGCTGGCTGGAAGACGGGCCGCTGGTGGTAGCCACCGACGGCTCCGGCGCCGCGCCCAAGCTGAAGGCGCGCCTGATGGCTACCGGGCAGGAGGGCACATTTGGGGAGAGCGGCGAACGCTACTCCGCCGCGGTGGAAGAGACCCCGTCCAACAGCCGCGAACTGCTGGCGCGCGTGGATTTTGCTCCCAACACCGATGCCGGCATGGAATCGATGCTGGGCTTCACCCAGGATCTTGGTCTTGCGGGCTCAGTTCAATCGGTAGCCGCCGTCGCCATTCACCCCGAAGTCGACTCTTCCGGGAGCGAGGGACTGGATGAGGCCGCGATGCGCAGCTGGGAGACGATCAATTTCGGAGATGAGGCCGAGGCGGAGGTGGGTTCCACGCAGGTGATGGCGCGCTTTGCCGGCCACTCCACCAACACGGTGTTTGAGGCGCTGCCGTATGCTTCAGTGGGCTGGCGCGACGGCAACTCCACCATCCGCTACCGGATTGCGACCTACACGCCCGGCCCGCAGGACACCGATGACACCCAGGCCCAGGCCTGGCTGCCCCAGATCTCTGCCCGCAATGGCGAACTGGCCATCGAGCATGGCACCCACCAGGAGATCGGATGGGAGCGCCGCACCGACGATTCGGGCATGGCCGTCGTGGTCTACGCCGACAAGATCGACAATCCGGTCATCGAGGCCATGGGCCACTTTGCGGCCGGCGATTCCTGGGCCAATGCCGTGCTATTCGACCCCGCCAGCGGGCTGCTGCACGCTGCCGGGCCGGACTATTCCACTGCCGGAATAGTGGCTACAGCGCAGCGCCGGCTGCCCGGCGGCAACTTGATCCGCGTCAGCTACGCCAACGGCGATGCACTGGCCATGTCCGCCCCGCCGGCAGCTCCGCAGTCCGTTGGGCTGGCCCAGGCGCTGGCCGCCGCCCACCCCCGCCACGCCCAAATGTACTCGATCTCGTTCTCCGGCACCCTGGACGGCACCGGGACGCGCTGGCGGGCCAGCTACCGCTGGCAGCCCGAGGACACCGTCACCCGCGTTGCTCCGTATGCGGCGGATGCCGCCGAGTCCTATCTCAACCTGCACTTCCGCCAGCCCATCCACCTGCGCCGCGATGGAACAGGCGCCGGCTTTGAGGCCCTGTTCGATGTG
>JBEKZR010000038.1:0-16201 GCA_049509715.1 Occallatibacter sp.
CGTTGCATCGGCCCGCGAACAGGGTTTGCGCTGCGCCGCAGGATGGGGACCGGCAAACCCATCGGAAGTTCGACAGACGCTCGCTTCCCCGTGTGTCGAGCGCCATCCGAAGGTTGTTTCCGCATCGGCGGCAGGCAGGCGGGATCAACGGCGCGATGGCACCGCAGCGATGCACTTTGACAAAACGAAGCTGGAGAAGCTTTCCGGACCTGCAAACCTGACATCGGTTGGTTTGAGGTAGGGTGCGCCCCGTTCTGTCCACAACGACGCCACAGGAACGATTCTGACACCAAAACACGTTCGGAAACAGGGACGACCGAACCTCCTCCGGCTCGACAAGCACAAAGCGGGATGGATCGCGAAGCACGTCGTCGCGAAGCACGGGCCTCATGTCGCTTTGCCAGGCGCGGGCCTGCTCGGTGACCTTCAGCAGGACCATGGACGTGTTCAGGTCGTTGATAGCAGTACCCCGAATGACGTCCACACGTGCGATGACAGCCACTTTTTCAAAATCGAAAGTGCGACCGGGGAGGTAGTTATAAAGGACCTGTTGTTTGCCGCGTGTCATTGATCGCATAGGTAAAAGCCTCCTTCCTACACCTGCCGCTGACGGGTGGCCCAGTTGGAACCGTCATCATCGAGAGTGATTCCTATTTGCTCGTCAACATCACGCAGGCTTCGCATGGGTTTTGGGATGAGGGCTTCCGAGACGAATGTGGAACTCCCGGCCGCGACGATCTGATCCAGGAACTGCTGGACTCGAAGACGGATCTCTCCCTGAAACGTCAGTTCTCCGACTGACGTGGCATTGGATACCTGATAGGCTTCCTCCAGAAAGGAAACGAAGTCGGCGGCCCGGATGCTGCCGTCGGCGATGCGCTGCCTCAGGAAATCGAGCATATAGTAGCGCTCCGGTGCCGTCCCCGCAGGTGCAGCCGACGCCAGGCGCTGCAGGAGAATCGCCATAAACAAGCCTGGCAAAGTCCGGTTCACGCTGAATCGAGCCCATCTGTTGATTGCAACGGGCTCGACTAGACGTCCCAGGTACTCATGATACTTGGCGAAATAGCTGAAGTGACTGCGATCCCTCTCACGAATGGGATGCAGAAGCGTCAAAACAACTCCGACATGAGAACGACCCACGCGTGATGATGCCTGGATGTACTCCGCCGTCTGTCGCGGCATGCCGTAGAACAACATGGCATTGAGACGATCAATATCCACGCCGTGGCTGATCATGCTCGTCGCCAGCACGCAATCCGGTGCCGCGCCGGGCGCAGCGGTTTCGAGTCGCTCCAGTATTCGTGTCACGTCATCGGTACGCGTGCTTCCCTTGAGTTCGAGCTTGTTGAGCGCGGGCAGTTGATCCTGCTCCAGATTGGGGTTGAGGTCGCCCTCGATATCATTGGCAACGGAGTCAAGGTCGCGTTGCGCGAGAAAATATGTGAGAGACGTGCGGTACAAATCGAGCGCAGAGGCCCAGGCTGCGGTTCCAGGCGACAACGTTCCGCCAAAGGGATTGGCAGCGCCGGAAGGCAGTCTTTCCATCCGGTCAATGGCGCGGTGATAGGCTTCGATCAGTTCGAGGACTGTGTTAAACAACGTTTTGTTGTGGGGAAGAATGCCGACATAGAGCCGTTGCGGGTATGCCTGCGTCTCGATATAAAACGACTCCGTCAATGTCGGACCGAGGCCGGGGAATACGCGCGCCTGAGACGGGTCGCGCCCGTACAGGTGCTGGATCTGGCGTTCAAAGGCCTCTACGGTGGCCGATGAAGCGATAATCTTCAGGGGCGCGGTGTCGCCAAAATCGCGACGTAAGCGTTGAAGGAAAGTCTCATAGTGTCCATCGAAGGTACCCAGTCCCTCTTTCAGAAGATGGAGTTCGTCCTGAATGAAAAGAGACGGCCCGGTGAGGTTGGCCGGTACCCGCATGTCGAGTAGCCTGGGATTTGTGCAGTCCTTTTGACTGCATTTGCCCTTATAGAAACCGTGGAGCCGACATCGCCCATCTACGCGGCCAAACAACTGTGAGAATTTTCGCTGATTCCCGATGACGGCCAACTTGTCGATGGTTCCAACAATAACCGTGGGCAAATACCGGTAAATCTCGTTATCGACCACGATGACGGGAAGATGGCCAGAAGGAAACGCGCAAGATGGGTTCGAGCAGACGTGCAAGACACGAACCGTACTCGGATCAAAGTCGATCCTGACCGACTTCGTCCGGCATGCCGGACAGTAAATAACGCGCTTCCATTCTTGGCGCTCGCGTGGATCATTAGCCTTAGCCCATGAAGCTTCGATCTCGGGACTAACACGCTTGGCTAGTTGCGGATTGGCAATCTCGTTCGGGGATCCGCCCTCTCCGACGAAGTACCCGATGGAGAACCCGTCAACGTCCGGCGAATGCAACCGGGGATCACTATGCGACCGGCGCACAAGATCGGCGATTCCAATGATATCGGCTATTCTTTGCGTTTGCTGAAGTGTCAGGAGCCGCAACGGAAATCTGGTCCACGCGGTCACGCCCAACCGTTTCCCGCGCAATCTGTCGAAGAAGCAGTGAAAGACCAGGGCCCCGAGGTAAGCCTCGGTCTTGCCGCCGCCGGTCGGGAAGTACACAATGTCGACCACCTCTCGCTCTGCCATGTCGGCACTGTCGGAGGTTGTCAATGCGATTATTCCCGGAAGCTGACTGACTATGAAGACGATCTGGAACAAACGCCAGCGGTCTCGGCCCCGGCCCGATCCGGCACGGAAGAACGTCTTGTTCGTAAGGCAAAACGCCAGGAGCGCATCCGGGGTCTGGCGTAGGAGTTCGATACCCCGCCGGAATCTCCTGATCTCCTCATCAAACCGTCCGAAATCCAAGTCAAATTCTTGGCCATAGCGTGCTTCCCAGCTGGGATCGCTCGCGCAATACGTTGCGCGGCGCTGTTGCCACGTCTGACGGTAGGCCTCCATCGCGGAAAGAATCCGGTCCAGGACCGGCAAGGGTGCGGATGAGAGCTCATCGAAGAGAGCGGCCGGCTCCGTCTGAGTTGTGAGCCGAGGTTGCCGATAGGTGGGTATGTGGGTGGAAGATATGGTGGAAGGAGCCGACGCGTCGCGTTCCAGGCCGCAGTTGAACCCGCGTCCCCATATGAGGCGGTCATAGCGGAATCCCCGAGGGGCAAGGTCGAGTTCGAAGGGTAAGAGCGTATTGCTAGGGAACGTCAGACAAAATCGCGTATCAAAGATGAACGGCTCCCGGTGAGGGTTTCCATCGTCCAAAGATGCGTTGACCAGTTCCAGCGAGAACAGCAAAGGGCTATTGTCCGTTTCGGACTGCTCGACGAGAGTGGTATTGACTATCCATGCCCAGCTCGGCGGTACTTCCACCGTCAGACCGGACAAAAACGATCTGTATGCGGCTTGACTCTGCAGCGCCTGCACTGGAACTTGAATCTTGGTGGCTGGGTTTCCACTTGTTCTGATCCGCTGCGGGTCGGCCATGGCGACGGCGACGGCGACGGCTCTCTGCATTTCCCGGTCGAGCGCTGTGCGTAACGGGCCAGTATCGACGGCCCACGTGCCGGATGGATCGCGGGTCAGGATAAGCTGTGCCGCTGTCGCGCAGGACACTTTGCGGAATCGGATGAACAGGCTGTCATTGGGGGCGCGGGGCGTCCGCCTCCCTGCGCCAGAGCCAGCGGCAGGTGGAGGTGGTGCGTTGCTATCCGTGGTTGGCCCAGAATCGTCCTCATCCGCGGGTTCATTGCCATCGTCAACTGCGTCTACTGTGGCATCTGCCTCGGACGATCCCTCCACTGCCTCCTCTCGCGCTGCCGATTCGGGCGGCTGAGAGGGGTCGGCTGCGGGGAAGGCCTGCTGAAGATGTTTTCGTTGTTGGTCAAGGCTGGGGAAGACCCGATAATACACAGACCAAGAGACCTCCGTTTCAAGAACCATCGGCTGTTCCGGCGGCTGTATTCGAAACTGGCCGCCCATGGCAAAGGGTGCTATTTTGGTTTGCATTTCGATCTGTCCTACCGATCCGACGGGAGCAGCGCGCAGCGCAGTCTGGACTGACCGCAAATTTCCGATGAAGTATACGTCTCGCGGATAATTCCGATTGCACTCGGGCGCGCTGGCGCCTGTGCCAAAGTCCCGAACGGTAGCGACGAGGTATTCAGCCAGGAGAGTCTCTTCCGTGTTCTGGTTCGAAACCACCATTTCAGCTCCTTTCAAGCCGACCGAGTCTGGATTTGAAAACGGGTCCCAGCACGGGACGTTTATCAGTGACGCGCAGCAGCATTAGGGAGCTGCGAAAGTCGTCGAAAGTAATTCCCAAGTCGGCGTCAATAATATCTTGATCAGCCGATGATTCGGCGCTCAGGGCCTGACTGCGAAGCCACGAGTTTAGCCTACGGGAAAGCGCACGGTGGTAGCCGCCCAGCCTCTTGGCGGCCGCGTGAATCCTCTTGTAGTTTGATACAACGAACGGCACCTGCAGAACGCTGCCCAGGCGCAACAGGTCCTGCGGGTCGTCAGGACACAGGGTTTCGCCGAGGAGCCAGAGACGGACCGCTGGGTAGGTTATCCTACTGCCCTCCTCCTGCAGCGCTCTGTGCAAGGATGTAAGCGGGCTCGATACGCGGTGTCCGTACGAATAATACGCTTGAGCGATTTCATCTTGCCATCTCTTTACCAGTGCCACGTGAAGCGCAAAACTCGGATGGCTGTGCACGCGCGAGATAAGAAGATCGTAAAAGCTCTGGCGGCGCTCGCCATAGATTAGAAGGACCCGATCGTGAACTCGGATGGCGCTAATGTACCGTTGCTCGATGGCGGGACCGTCGAGCGAGGTAATCACCAAATACAACCGTTCGTCAGGCGCAAAGACCCCGTACCAGCCCTGCTCGAAGGACAGATGAACGGCGTTGGAACACCAATCATCGACATCGGCAGGGCCATCCGAAGCGGTCTCACCTGAGGACGAAACGATGGTCGCGGATTCCTCGTCGCCGCTTGTTTCGCTGAAGAGTTTGGAAAGCTCGTCCGCCGCATCAAAGCCTTGAAGCAACGACCGATCATAGGGCTTGGAATCCGTCTTCCGGCCTGAGCCTACATCAAACTCGACGTTTCGCCGCTGACCGACTCGGTGTGTGTCAGGCGGCTGCGCGTCCAGGCGTTCCTTTCCACACAGTGCAAGCAGAGATGCAGTCAGATACTCAGGATCGGGGTTGCACCTCGACGCCCACTCAACGACCCTGCGAGATAGGCTGCGCTCCTGATATTCGTACACCAACACGTCGACGCTCCTATGGGAAAAGCACGGCAGCAGGTTACCCGTGACATAAGGGCTAGGAACCCCTGTGAGAAGCACTGGGCCCTTGCATGCCCCCGCCGTCTGTATTGTCTGCGAATCATTATTCGCCGCAAAGAGCTCGATGTCTCGCAGTTCGTTGAGGGTCACCGGGATGGTGCCGATCTCTGCCAAATCCGATTCGGTGATGTTGTGGTAAGCCAGGAGCGCCAGCAAAAATAGCTGCTTGCGGGATCGGCTCGTGAAAGTAAGATAGCGAGTCTCGCTGTTCTTAGGCTCGTCCATAATCAGCGTGCCCAGGGCGCGCCAAAGGGGGGGAGAGGTTTGTCGCATCACTTCGACCGCAGCGGCGCTGAGAGATTCCGCTGCTTCTAACTTTGCGACGATCTCTTCGTAACCCGTTGCGCAATGGCCCTGAAAGCTTTTGCAGGATTGCTGCAAGTAATGGAAGGACCTAAGGCCGTAGAGCTTCTGGGCTTCGGCCTCATGAAAGTCCACGGGCACGGCCAGAGCCTCAACACCGCGTAGAAACCGCCAGTGCGCAAGCACGGCCGCGCGCGGCAGACTGTTCTCATTCGTCCGCGTGGCCGCAAGCTCCTGCACGGCCCCCCGTAAATCGGCGCTGACGGCATCGATTCCGGGGCCGCCGAGCACGAGAGGCTGAATGGTCGTCTCGGCAACATGATGCCCGGACACACTGTCGCCGTTGCCCGGCGAACCAATCGGAGCATTCAAGATCTGGCCAGACAAGGGCCAGATGTGAACTAAGCCGGCACGTTTGAAAACACTCACAGCGTCCGACAGCGGATTGACCCCCCAACCGATCACGGGAATCTGACGGTCGCGGGCAAGGGCAAGAACTTGCGCAAGCCATGGAACCCTCGCCTGATCTCCGATATCGATGGCCACCCAATCGGGCTTTTCCCTATCCAGGACCGCTTGTGGATCTGCAGGCGCGTAGACCGTTGTCACTTCCGGCGTATGCGATGAATCGCCGGCGGCTTGCGCGGCCCGGCTGCTCGTGGCGACGCTGTTTCCTAGTCGTCCGAGATTGTACTGAGGAAAGGCCTCGGAGAACTTCATCTGCCAGGAACTCAACCTTACCGATGCGAGCTGCTCCCGGATGCCGACGTGAGTGCCAAAGTAGACGACGCGCTGACGGCAACTGGAGGAACCGGGAACATGTCGGGGATGGAGCCACGAGTGAAGCAAGCCCGTGACCAGCAGAATGGCACGGCGATGTTCGGCAAAATCTGGCAGCACGACCAGGAGGCGCTGGCCTCGTTCCAGAGCTGACCAGACTAGCGCCGAGCTCTGCTGGTCCGTCTTGTCGCAGACGGTTCTACCTCCGTTGACCGTCAGAAGGCCACGATCCCAAATGCTCCTGAAAGCATGCTCGGTCTGCGCGGGCAGGTCCTTGCAGGCCTGTTCTATCCACGTTCCGAATTCGATGGGAGTGCTCACGGGATCTTCTTGGAGAACACTTGCGGCGCATCAGGCAGAAGACTCTTTAGTGAAACAATACTGAGCCAGGCGTCAGGTGTGAGTTCGGGGTAGTGTTGTTTGAGCGCACGCATGAGATGGGTTCTGCTTGCGAAGCCATCTCGGTGTGCATCCATATCAGTCAATTCGCTGGCCAGACAGTGCCGAATTCCCGTTAATTCGACGACCATCTCTTTTCGGCCGCATTGAAGAATAAAGGGGCCAGTTGGAAGGAACAGCCGTCCGGTTCGTATGGTCGTCGTTTTCTGGCCTCCGGCAAAAGCTTCGAGGTATTTCGAAGTCATGCGCAGACGGGGGATGGCCCAGGATTCTGGCTTGAGTCGGAGCTTTTGCTGGAAAGTGTCTCCGTCGTAAACATGGTTTTCCGTTGAACTCGACAACTGCAATACGACATCCGGACACAGACTTCCCAGAAAGGCCTCTGGCTGCGAGGACGCGACTACAAGCACCGCGCGCAGTTTTTTCGTTAATGACCGGAGCCGAAGGGAAACGACATTTGCTGTGAGACTATCCAGATTCGCGCAGAATTCATCTGCAATCCACACGTTGGCGCCGCTGGCGATAAGCCGTGCGAGAGACGCCCGGTACTGCTGGCCGTTGCTTAGCTCGTCGAAGCGCTTGAGGTAAATGAACGCGTCCGAGAGCCCGACCGTGCCCATCAAATGGAGGGCAGCAGCAACATCTCTGAAACCGATAACCTCGATCAGCGGCTTGGAAGACCGAATCGGGCCGAGGCTTCCCGGCTTGTAGTTGAGCGGAACGGTGACAGCGGCGTTCTGCCCAGTCAGTCCATTCGACAAGATAGAAAGCAGGCTGGTCTTGCCGGACCCTGAAGGGCCGGTGATCAGGACTACCTGTCCGGGAGCCATGTCGATGGAAAGTTTTCGGAAAATCTCGTGATTCATGAATTCTGGCGAGATCCCAAATGCCTTCTGGACTAGGTGAGTCCTTTGAGTGCGGCGAACCGCAGAGCTAAAAGAAAGCGAGAGATCACGAAGACGCAGAGGTTCTTTTATCGGATCGATTACCGGCGGAAGTGGATAGTTGCCATTAGTAATTCCAAGTTCCTGTACTCGCCGTACCACGAAGGCATGAGCATTGTCCGTCAATCCTTTCAGGTAGGTCGGCTTCGGAAGGCTCAACAGATTGTTAAACAAAGCATAATTCTTGAGTGTGGGCTTTTTCCCCAGGACGTCAAGTCGTCCGATAAGATCGTCAATGGACCATTTCTCGCGACGCATCAACTCGGCCGCATTGGTCATCCGAGCTACTTGTTGATCCACGATACCGCAGGCCTCCTCGTGGACCACGTCGCCGTTAACACGCTCCTTATTGGCAAGGAGGTAGCGCAGGTCCCTCGCCACGCGGCGCATATTGCCTTCTGTTTCACCAATGAATACCATCCCCGCGCGCTGAGAGAATGGTACGAACTTCAGCATGTCCGCCGAAATTTCCATGAACTGCGGCTTCAGTTTTGCGACCTGCCAATGGTCTTTGGCGAAAGCACACGCGTGACTTACGAGCAGTCGGCCGAGACTTAGCCCACGGAATTCGGGGAAGACAACACATCGGGCGATGCGCACAAACAAGTGGATGTAACGCCGCAGGGTAGGCATGTCCCACTCGTCCCAGCGGATGTCCGCATCGCTAAAAGGGGAATTGACTACGATTGAACGCGCCTTGTTCATGTAAAACGGCGTCGCCAACTCTATATATCCAACCACTGCTGGATACATCGGATGAAAGCAGCGTGCGATGAGCTTCGCAGTCCTCCCATGAAGAGACTTACCGCGGTAATGCAGATCGGCGAGAGCTTGATAGGCTGCAAACTCGTCTTCGCTCGTTATCTCTTTGATCAGGATGTCAAGACGAAGATTACCGACCTCCAGAACCTCACGTGATGCATAGGAGGGAATGAGTGTAGCAACTCCATTTTCGCACTCGACGGATACGTGGTTGAGGGTCTTGAGAATGGTGTCTCCGGTCGAGACACATGCAGATCTAGGAAGGTGAAAACGCGCAGTGTTCGGCCGTACACGAATCTCCTTCAGATGACCTCGCCATTCCACGGAGGTAACCTTCAGGCGTTCGGGATTAGCCGTCTGCCGCATTGTAGTCAGCCTAGTTTTCCTAATTGATTGATTCCAAAAGTATTGTACTGCAGTTTGACCCGAGTCGATACCTGCTGTGAATTACGTTTGTGGAGTGAGCAGGTTTCCCCACAGCTATGTTGACCACCTTCCAATAACATCTGATTTTGGAAGGGTGAAATCGGCCGGTTTAGGCGCTGTGGAATCAGGCACTTACGAGGGAGGATTCCGGGAGGTTTTTGGAAGGGCTCTGGAGCGCCCGGCAGGCCGTGCCGACGCCGATGCCCAGTTCCCGGGAGATGACCTTCCAAGAGGCGCTGGATGCCCGGAGGGTGGCGACCGTAGCGTTACTGTCTCGGTGGAAGCCACTGCTGAGTGCACAGCCCTGCTTAAGAAGGAGCGTTTTGACTTCCTGGACGTATTGTCTGATATCCCCCGGATCGAGCGGCCGCCCGAACCACCCGAGATTGTGGAGGGGAAAATCCACTGGTTGGGGAAGATCCGTGCAACTGCGGACATTGTTGATCGACAGTTTCAGAACTTCGTATCAGAAGTGATCGAGCAAGAGAAGGAATAGCCCACCTCGTAGCTGTATCTTGTGCCGATCGCCGAGCATTCTGTTGCCACCTCCGCAAAGGCGATTTCTACTCGTCGAATGCGCGCTTAAAGACGGGATGATACCCGACAACTGGCCTCCAGTTTACGGCTTAGGGTAGTGGCGCTCGTGACTTTCCGAGGAAAACACGCTCGAACGTTCCGTCGAAGCATTCACGAAGTGGGTCTCCAGGCCCGGCGACTGCGAAGGCTGTCAGAACTCTTTCACATCCATCTTCAAAATCGCGAACGAACTCTCTGGGAACGATTCCCAAGCCATGTTCTCCATTGAACCCTTGTGTTGTTTGAAACAAGTATTCCGGGCCTAGGCCCGGAATCTCTTCCCGGTGCTGTATGCCGCCCCAGTCAATGCAAAACGAGTGGGCCAAGCCGTTGCGAAAGAACTTGTAGAAGTGGTCTGCGGGCGTCCTAGCGATTTCGTTGGGGCGACCTCCACGCGGGTCATCCAGTTGCAAATCTACACTCGCAAACGTTGGCAGATACACATTGAGAAAGGATGTGAACTTTGCGTGATCGTTCCCGCGCCCGATTGCAAGATTCGCCAACGCGTGAATTGCAGCCCCTGCCAGTTCCATGACACAGAGCCACACATAACAGCCGGGGCCTTCTAACGCAATCAATTGTCGAAATGGAGTCAGAAATACGAGGTTGAATCGATACGTGAACCATTCGACGCGGCCGGCGTAATCAAGTCTCCTTAAATTCTCAGAATCACGGCCCGGAAAGCCGGAGAATTCCAACCCTTGCAATAGCATTGATCACCTAGCCTTACGCTTCCCATGTTGTTGTTGACTCGAATTGCACTTCTCGCCGGACGAAGCTAGACCCTGCTCATCTTGGTGAGTCGCTCGATGCTCCTCTTTACGCCCGCTTTGGGATCGATGATCAGCGCCTCTTGGTAGCAGCGAAGAGCCTGTTCTTGGTGACCGATTGATTCAAGGCATGTTCCGCGGAGCTTCTTTGCCATAGCAAGAGTCTTTGCGTGTTCGGGGACGATTTGGGGTGCGACCCGGTCGATAGCTCGGATAAGCGTGCCAGCCAGTTCCGGCGACGGCTTGCCCTGGTGCTGCTTCAAGGTACGCTCGACCGTAATCAAGGCCATCGAGTAGTCGCCGAAGGTCAACTGTGCTTCTTCCCACGCGTTAGGATCGAGGAACTCGCCAGTAAGAGCGTAGCGGAAATATCCAAGTTTCCTGTATCCGAGCTCAATGGTCCCATCCTCGTGGAATTGGTAGTCGTCCGCCCAACCGGACCGCGGCACGAATCGGCCAATCTCCGCCCTCTGGATTAGGTCGTAAACCAGTAGGACGCAATCGTCGGTTGATCCTGGCGCATTGCAGGTCTGGACCGCAGCATATCGGCCCTCAGGAGACAAACCGTTGTTAAAAAGGTTTGCGGTGATCTTCTTTGCAACAATCGGCTCGCCAAGGTAGTTGAAGGCTCGGAAGGTCCCTCTCAGGTCGCTTCCCGGTCCCCACTGGTTTAGGATGAACGTGCCGTTGTCCGCCACCTTGCCGTCGTTCGGACGCGCCATTTTGCCTTCGGCGATGATCCGGTTATCGCAAAGCAGGAAATACTTGCCACGAACCATTTCGTCAGCCCATGTCAGAAGGAAGCGACCATTTCTGGATCGTGCGCATTCACCGAAATGGTTGCAGGACGGTATCTCAAAGAATCGCGACTTGGCGTCATCGACGACTGCCGAGGGTTGCACTTCAACCCCCACCGGTGCAACCGCCGGAGGCGCACCTGCGTCTTTGAATCCGAAAATCCGGTGGAAGAAATTCATCTGCGTTCTCCGTGCAGGCCTGGGACCAATTTACACCGGCAAGCCTCGCCGCAGGGTTACAGACTGGGACAACGCCATCGGATTTGTGGCACTGGATCAGGAGAGAGAGGATACTAACCGAATGCCGAGATGTGATCCGGGAAAAAGAAAGCCCGCGCGAACGCGGGCTTTCTTGATCATGTAAGCTCTTAGCCCGAAGGCTTCCCAGGGTGATTAGCCGCCTTGGTCAGTACGCCCCATAAAAGGCGAAGTCGAAGAGCACGGCACAAACAAAAGCTTTGTCAAAATAAAGGACCTCGCGCCTTGATTCTATTGTAGCGTTCCGTGTCCCGACCCGAAACTGGCCTTGCGTTTCAAGGTAATCGCATCAGTCCAGCGCCCTTTTCCGCACCCTGAATCACACCAAATCGTCGATTTGTGCTCTATACCTCTGCCGCAAATGCAGAGGTCAAGGCCGGGATATAGGCCCTGCGAAGTCGGCTTGTGGGAAGGATTGAAACGGTTCAGAGGGGGAATCGGTGAAATGTCCCGACGGCCATTTTCACTGTAGTCGATTTTGTAACTGTCAAAGCACCCAAGAACCATAAGGATCAATAGGGTTGGGGCTATATGCGCTAATCCTTTCAATCAAAAGCACTTAAATTCACTCAATTTCAACAGGTTTCAATAAATCGTTTGATCTGTTTTGGGAGCAGATGGAGTGCCCGAAATAACCCTTGCATAATCAATGACTTGAGAGGGGAGCCTATTGAGATCTGTTGAGTTCGGTGGATTTGTAGACTACAAATCCGACTGTAGTCCTCAGTCCGTCTTTGTTCTCAATCATTTGCAGGTGGGCTTCGTGACCCGCTCTAAAGACAGATGGAGCCACCAAGACGCCCTCCTCGTCACTCTGAAACTGTCGCTGGAGCGATGCCGCCGATGGTAGATAAAGGTATGGTGATACGACAACAAACGGTCACTGCCGTGTCCCTTGGACGAGTCGCCTCCGAGCTTCGTTATTGCCAAGCGCGGCAGCCCGCCGATAAAGCTCATTGGCGCGCTTTAGATCCCTCGGAATCCCCTGGCCCTTCTCGTAGAGCCAGCCCAAATCGAACATTGCAGATGGATTGCCTGCATCGGCAGCTGCCTTAAATCAGTGTGCGGCCGCCCGATAATCTTGCCCTACGCCGGCACCGAGTGAGTACATTCCGCCAAGATGAAGCATACCTCGTGGATCACTGATCTCCGCTGCCTTTCGGTACCAGCTAATGGCCTCCGCGTCATTACGGTTCACGATTATGCCAGCCGAGTATATCTCTGCCAGTTCGACCATCGAATTAGCGTCGCCCGCAGTTGCGGCTTCGCGGAAAAGGGCAAGAGCCTGGTCGGGCGGTGGCCCGGGAGTTTGGGCTGGCGCGGAAGACGATCAGCAAGATGCTGGAGTATTCTTTGCCGCCGGGTTACCGGCGGCGGAAGCCGATCCGGCGGCCCAAGCTGGGGCCGTGGCAGGGCGTGATCGACGCCATATTGGAGGAGGATAAGAAGCGGCCGAAGAAGCAGAGGCATACGGCCAAGCGGATCTTCGAGCGGCCAAGAGCCGAGCACGGCTACGGGGGCGGCTACACGATCGTGAAGGACTACGTGCGCGCCGCGAAGATCGGCGGCCAGGAGATTCTGGAACAATACCGTCCATGGCGCCTTACCGTTGCCCACAGCGAGTTCCGAAATGGACGGATTCAGAGGTCAGGTCAGCTTGGCTATGGTTGTTCAGGAGGGCCATCCGCCGCTTCGCCGGTTCAGGATTTCGAGGAGGCCTTCGCATCCAGCGCAAGACAGTTCGCTTTGAAATATTGAAGCCGAGCGTTTGAACAAGGCTGTTTGGGATCTGGTGGGTGTCTGTGGTTTTCCTGACATGTGATTTTGGAGGCACAGCACGGGTTTTGTGAAGAGGTCGTCGTGAACCGACTGTTGGCTTTTCACCCGATCCATCCTTCGGGCGAGCACAAAGCTCTCATCTTTTTGATTTGAAGGCAGATCGCTATATTTTTGCGAGCCACTCTGCCGCATGGACTCTGTAAACGCCAGAATCGAAAATTCTGTAGTCGCTTCGGTGAATATCAGGGAAGCTCTACAAGCCCCATCGCTTTCTCCCTCTACTTATCATATTTCCAAGCAAGAAAAGGGGTTGGGGCTTGTGCAGAGACGCTTTATGGCTTGTATTAATTACCTCTGGCGTCGGCGACAGCAGCCAACTTTCCCTCCCGAGGCAGCGAAGAACTACTTTTTCTCGTCAAGGACCTCAACGGCGCGCACTTCCGCGTAGTTCGAGTTGGACGAGAAGGTCAGCTGGATCTTGCCCTGACCATTTGGATGCAGGCCCTGGAAGGTTCGGATCACGGGACGGAAGACGCCGCCGGCGGCTTTGTAGATATCAAAGTCCCGCAGAAGCATGACTCCGTTGGAAGTGACGTCGAAGATTCTGCAACCTTCGCCACCTCTACACTCGACTTGTGGATTCGCGGGGCTGAAATACGACTCCATGAAGTAGAGCTTCACAGTATATGCGCCCGGCGGCACCGGGATGGCGTAGCTGAAATTGCCGAAGCGTTCGCGGGCGAAATACGGGGGGGGCGGGGGTAACGGCTCGGGAATCTGATCAATCGTCGTTCGCCCGTGGATGAAGAAATCATCTCCTCTCCAGCGGTTGCCTTCGATCTCAAGCTCTCCAGACTGTCCGGCCAAGATGCGAATCGGTTCGACCCTTCCGTGCGCTTCTGGAATCAGCTCAATCCCATTGACGAAAGGGGGCTCAGGGCAGGGCTGAAACTCCAGGTGCACCATTCCATCCGCAGCCGGAGAGATGTCCCTAAATGCGCGGACATCCATGGCGCTCGGCACTCCGTCGGCAACCGGATCGAAGTTCCACAACAGCATACGCCCATTGAGTTCGACCCCCAGGTGGTGGAGATTCTCCGAATCCTCCTGGCCTGCTTCTTCGCTTCGCGGATTCGGGTTTGCAAAATAAAGCCTCATTTCATAGACTCCCGGCGGCACCGGGATGTCGTACGCAAAGTGACGTTGCGCTGCCGGGGCCTCATAGTCGGCAGAAACCCCTTCGCGTACTGTACGGAAGAGCCCGGAATCGGGAACTGGCGGGATCAGATCGCTAGGCCCGGGCGCAGCAACACCGCCCCGGTAGTACCGGTCGGACTCCCACCGGCGCCCCCAGTGATCGGTATAGCCGTCGCCCGATAATCCTGCCGCAATGCGAATCGCCCCGTCAGCGGCAAGAATTGGAGGAGACGGTTGCTGGCTACTCTTTTCGGTTTGTGGCGCCTTGATGCTTGGCGCGGCGGCCGACACAGATGTGACTGCTTTGGACTTTGCCGGTCGCGTCGCCAGCCAGACGATCACGAGCGCGAGCACGGCGGCGGCGGCCACCGCAACCAGCCGGAGCGGCGAGCCGGAACGCCCCTTCACGGGTTTCGATTGAACAGGATGCGCCTGAATGGGCGCCGGATTCGTAGCTGGCGTACGGCTCTTGAAAACCGGAAGGTACTGTCCCTTCGGAATGGTAATAATCAGCGGTTCATCTTTGCCTTCATCGACAAAGTGATGCTCAAGCTTCCAGCGCAACAGCCGGGCCTGCGAGCGGACGATATTGTCCTCGTTAGGGTTGTAGCCGGGTGGCCGGCCGTAGACGTGTATGCCGATCTGTTGCTCCGAAGCCGCCTCGGGCTGCTGGTCGAGAGCGCACTCGCAGACGTACAAAAAGAACGCATTAAGCCGAGTCGGTTTCTCGAAGGTGGCACTGGAGCTTACACGCCGGATCAGGTCCCTTCGCGGGTCCGTTTCGTCTTCGCGATTCTCCAGGAGTCCCATAGTAGCCGGCGATTCTTTGGGGATCATCACCATGCACACTCGCCACTCAATTTAGCACAGCGCGCACATCCTGACAACTGATCGAGCCGATTCTTCGGGGTACGCCAACAGCCCTGATTTTTCGCCCTGCCCGTAGCGCTACAGTCGCCCGCACAACACCCTTTGTTCAAGCACTTTGAGGCGCGAATCTCATAAAGCCCGAATGCCGTGGAGGCACGATGAGCCGCGTGAGTCACCGTGCTCCACGGCTGAATCACACAGACAGCCCTTGAGCCCCTTCTTAAGCCACGAAGAGTACACAGGCAGTAACCTGCCGTGTGCAACATCCACCTCTCCGTTTGTACGTGTTTGATTCTAAATGAACTAGGTCGTGACCCACAGTGTGACCCCTTACATCTCATCATGCCCCGAAATAGATTCGTTAGCTGGCAAGGAGCACGGGCCTTTCGCGGTCCGGTTTCCCATCGACGTGGCGCACTTCGGACCACATCTGCCAAAAAACAGAGGGGAAGAAAAGGAGAAGTATCAGAATGAAGATTTTGACACCATGTCGAATCGCCTTGCTCTGCCTCGCCCTGCCAATAGTGGCCAGCGCGCAGACCGATGCCATCAACTTTAGCACCACCTACCAGACAATCCGCGGATTCGGCACTTCGACGGCTTGGCAGCCGGTGCTGGACTCGAATCAAGCCCACAACCTGTTTGGCACCGGCCCGGGCCAGGTCGGCCTCACCATCCTGCGGCAGCGCATCGACCCCAGTTCAACCACCGGCGGCTCCAACTGGCAGACCGAACTGAACAATGCGCAACAGGCGCAGTCCATCAATTCGCAGGTCATAGTCTTCGCCACCCCCTGGACCCCGCCCGCGGCCTGGAAGAGCAATGGCAGCGTCGACGACGGTACGCTGAACACCAACGACTACGACAACTTCGCCAACTATCTGAACGCGTACATCGCTTACCAGAAGGCCGGCGGCGTGAATCTCTACGCCATCTCCGTGCAGAACGAGCCGAACTTTCTTCCTAGCT
>JBEKZR010000380.1:0-3584 GCA_049509715.1 Occallatibacter sp.
CAAGATCCCAAGGACAAGATAGCGGACGGGAACCAGCAACATCTTGGCGGCGAGATCACGGATGCGAACCGGCAAGAGCCTCTCGGCGGGAAGCCGGACGCGGACCGGCAATATCCCTTCGGTGAGATCACGGATGCGGACCAGCAAGAGCCTCTCGGCGAGAAGCCGGACGCAGACCAGCAACATCTCGGCGGCGAGATCACGGATGCGGACCAGCAAGAGCCCGCCGGCGTGCAGTCGGATGCCGAGCAGCGAGATTTCCTCGCGAAACTGGATGCGAAGTGGCTAGATCCAATCGGCGCGATGGCGGATGCTGTCCGGCATGAGCCTATCGGCAAGAAGCCGGATGCGGACAAGGAAGAACCCAACCGCGCGATAACGGATGTTGACCGCCAAGAGCTCGTCGGCGTGCATTTGAATGCGGAGCAGCGAGAATTCCTCGCGAAACTGGATGCGATCCGGCAAGAGCCCCTCGGCGCGAAGCCGGATGCGGACCAACAAGAGCCTATCGGCGCGATGCCGCACGCGGACCAGCAAGAGCCTATCGGCGCGAAGCCGGACGCGGACCAGCAAGAGCACGTCGTTGAATTCCTCCGCGCCATTGAACCTCCAAAGCCCAAAGCGGGCTCGATCTTCCTCATTGCCGCGATAGTTGTGGGAGTCGGTATTCTGTTTGGAATCGCCATCGCATTCATCACCTGGCATGAAGCCAGGCCAACTCCTCCACCTGGGCCGATCGTGGCGCAGCAGCAAAGCTTGCCGCGCGAGACGAGGGATTTAGGATCGGTCGTTTCCAGCTCGGTTGGCTTGCAGGGCCATCTCATCACAAAATGGGATAACAAGCTTGAATACAGTCTGGTGATCGAACCCAACAATCCAGCGCGGATTGCAGAGTTTGCGCTTGCCCTAAGCAATCCGCCACGCCCGCTTTCCATCAACGTCGAACTGAAGAATTTCGCCGGCAATGTGTTGTGCGGCCAAAACATCGTGTTGAAATACGATGCCAGGAAAGCGGCGGCTTTTGCCGCGGCCCGTGCGCAAAGCCCTGCCGCGAAGAGCCATGGGCGCAAGGTAACCAGCGAACAGGATAACCAGCCGATCGATTTCGATAAGCTGGATGCTCAGGAGGCTGAGAGGGAGCGAGGCAAGGACATTTTCCAGAATCAAATCGGGCCGAATGGACAAATTGAATCCATACGCTCTCAAGGGGAGATCCCATGTCCGGCGATAGCCTATGGGAGCGTTGCTCACTGGAGCTTTACGTCAAATTTTCCTGATGTTGACGAGCAGAATGAACTGCTGCAACGCCGGGCGAATGCCCCAACCCCATCTTCTCAAACTCCTGCTGCCGGCAAAGGAACAAAGGCGAACGCGGCCAGCCTATCTTCTAAAACTCCTGCTACCGGCAAGGGAGTAAAGGCGAACGCCGCCAGTCCATCTTCTAAAACTCCTGCTACCGGCAAAGGAGCAGAAACGAGCGCTACGGGAAAGCCCGCATATCTCTCCATCGAAGGAGACGATGCAATCGTCGGGTATGACGCGGCTGCGGGAGCCATCGAAACAGGCGCGGGAAAGACTTTCCTCATGGACAGAACAAGCGCAGAGGCCGATGCGATCAGAGGGCGTGATTTTCCCATCAACATCCATTACAAGTGCGATCAGACGACTGCAGACTGCACACTCTCACACGCGGGCGAGGTCCTGCTGCACGCGAAGTTGAAGAAATAGACCGGTGCGCTCCCCTGACGGCCCGGTCGAGCGAATCCGCCCCTTTCGCGATGACCCGGAATTGGCGTTATTCCGCGTTGTCGATCTTCGCCCTTTGCGGCTTGTCGGAGCAATCGACATACACAGTCTTCCACCTCGTAAAAGGGTCGATACCTCCATTGCCTTCGCGGTGGCCGTTGCCGGTGTGTTGGTCGCCGCCCAAGGGCGGATGAACCTCCGCGCCGATGTGAACACCTGTTGTTATCGTGCCGGGACGGCCATTTGCGCCGGAGTTGGCGGTTCCGGTGCGGCCCCGGCCTGCTGGCCGTACAATAAGCCTTGAGGTATAACCAGTCTCACCATGTCATTGAACGGCTATCCTTCGCGCTCCTCGCGTTCTCACGGCCTGCGCTCGCTCTTCAGCATGTTTTCCAGCGACCTGGCTATCGATCTAGGCACCGCCAACACCCTGGTCTTTGCGGCCGGCAAGGGCATCGTTGTCAACGAGCCCTCCATTGTGGCCATCAACAAGAACACCGGCGAGGTGGAAGCCGTGGGCAAGGAGGCCAAGGAGATGCTGGGCCGCACCCCCGGCAACATCGTGGCCATCAAGCCGATGAAGGATGGCGTCATCGCCGACTTCAAAATCACCGAAAAGATGTTGAACTACTTCATCCAGAAGGCGCACAACCGCAAGATGCTGGTGCATCCGCGCATCGTCATCGGCGTGCCCAGCGAGATTACCCAGGTTGAAAAGCGCGCCGTCATGGACTCGGCATATCGCGCCAAAGCCAGCGAAGTGCATCTGGTCGAGCAGGCCATGGTTGCTGCCATCGGCGCCGGTCTGCCTATTACCGAACCCAGCGGCAACATGGTGGTCGATATCGGCGGCGGCACCACTGATATCGCCGTGATCTCGCTGAGCGGCATTGTCTACTCGCGCTCGGTCCGCATGGCCGGTAACCAGATGGACGAAGCCGTGATGAACTACCTGAAGCGCAAGTACAACCTGTTGATCGGCGAGCGAACTGCCGAGCAGATCAAAATCGAAATCGGCTCCGGCTATCCCCTCGAAAAGCCTTTGACGATGGAAATCAAGGGACGCAACCTGATCGAGGGCGTGCCCAAGACGATCACCATCGACGACAGCGAAATCCGCGAGTCTCTGAGCGAGTGCGTGGGCACCATTATGAACGCGATCCGCGTTGCCCTGGAGCGCACTCCGCCCGAGTTGAGCGCCGACATCAGCGATCGCGGCATCGTGCTCACCGGTGGTGGCGCACTGCTCAAGAATCTGGACAAGCGCATCCGTGAGGAGACCGGCCTGCCCGTTTCTATCGCCGATGACCCATTGGCCAGCGTGGTCTTGGGCACGGGAAAAATGCTCAGTGATTTCAAACTTCTGCGTAAAATCAGCATCGAGTAAATCACCGGCCGGAGCAGCGCTCCGGCCCTTGCATTTTTTCTCGCGCCTTACTCGCATGGCGGGCGCAAGCTTGGCTTGCGGCCATGGCCAGAATGCCGCGGCTGACCCCCGGCGACAGTTTTGAAACTCTGAAAACATGAATTTCTTTTCGCGGCATAAGAACACGGTAGTCCTGGCAACGGTGCTGCTGGCGCAGTTGCTGGCTCTGGCCGTGCAGGTCAAGCGCCAGACGGCGGAGGGACCGGTGCGGCTGATCCGATTCCTGACCGTGAGCGCCATTTCGCCTTTTGAGCGCGTGTTCATTTATTCGGGCGAAAGCGTCCGCGGAGTCTGGTCCAACTACATCGATCTGCGCAGCGTGCGGCGCGAGAATCAGCGACTCAAGGCAGAAGCCGGGCAGATGCGTCTGGAGCGCGCCCGAGAGCAGGAAGACGCTCGTCAGGCCCGCCGC
>JBEKZR010000381.1:0-3581 GCA_049509715.1 Occallatibacter sp.
CCCTTGCAGCCTTGGCGGCCTTGTCTTTGGCGGTGAGTGCCCGCGCCGCTGCGGACAGCCCTCCGGCAGACTGGGGCTTGAAAGAACTGCTTCCGGCCGGCTTTGCGCCGGTCTTCCCGTTCTCGACCTGGGCTGCCGGTTTGGCCTGAGACGGCTTGGCCTGCGTTTCATTGGTTGACAAGCCCGGTTCCGGTCTGGCCTGGGCATTCTCCGCCGGCTGCGCAGCGGAGGTCTTGGCGTCTTCCGTGCCGGGCGCGGCGGGATCGCCCAGCGTCGACTGCACGGCGTTCGAGCCGGGAGTCATCTCCAGCACCACTTGCTGGTCGTAGCGCAAATCCACCGCCGCCAGCTTGGGATACTGCTGGCGCCACTCGGCGATGTGCGCCTGGTAGCGCTGGTAGCGCTGCAGGAAATGGTCCTCGCCAAAATGAGCCAGAATGTCCGCGCCCTGCTCGGGCATCGACACACGGGCGTCCTCGGGATCGGTCAGGTCGATCTCGGAGATCTGCTCGGAAAGGTGCTGATTGTTGGCGTCCAGATCCGCCATCAGGCGCTCATACACCGCCATCCGCGCTTTGCGGCTGGTGAGCGGGTCGCGGGGATCGATGCCCGTCACCACCGGAAACGAGTAGTGGCGCTGAGCCATCATGGCCGCCGGCATGGTGAGCAGAACGCCACTCGCGTCAACCAGGCCGATCTGCTGGCCCTGGCGCACAAAGGCTACCGGCTGCCGCTCTACCACCGAGACGCGAATCTGGTCCGGGAGCAGCCGCATCACCGTGGCCCGCTCCACCCAGGGAATCGCTTCCAGTTGCCTGCGCCGCTCACTCAAGGGAACAAAGAAGATGTTGCGACCGATGTCCTCGCCGAAGACCGGCAGCATCTCCGCGCGGCTCACTTCGGTCAGCCCGGTAGCCTCGATGTTGCCGGCCCCGGCAATGCGGAATCGCGCGTCGCGCTCCACGCAACTCTTGAGAAGAAAGACGCCCGTGGCCAGCCCGCCCAGAACCATCAGAGCGCCCAGCCCCAGAAACACGCGCCCCCACGCGCTTGCCGGACGCCACCAGTTTTGGCGCGGCCCTCGGAAGCGCCCCTCACCGCAACGCGGGGAGTCATCGTCGTCCGGGTCAACCATCTCCAGCGGCATGCCGGGAAGTGCGCGCCCATTCGGGAGCACACCTTGCCGCACGCGCCGGAAGCGAGGCTCCGCGGGCGCTTCATCCTCCCATACAAAGGGACGGCTTGTGTCGCTGCTCTGTCTAGTCACGCCTGAGCAAGGTCGTGAGAATCGCCAGCCTTCAATATAGCCCGCGGGCCGTCGGCTTTTTCCAGCATTGGCGCGGGGGGAATCCGCGCCGTTACGGGCTGTATCATTTTGAGACAGTCGCCGGAGGGAACAGGGATCAGTCGCGCGACAGGATGCGGGAAATTTCCTGACTTAACGCTTTACATATCACGCCATGCGTCATATCCTGATTGTAGATGATTCAGAGCTTCAAAGACGCCGATACGAAGAAACTCTTTGAGGCGGGTTCCAGCCGGCGCTGGGCCACCATAAGAGCGGTTGCTCTCCGCAAGCTGGACCAGATCGAAGCGGCCATCAACCTGAGCAACCTGCGCGTCCCTCCAGGCAATCGACTGGAACCGCTGAAGGGCGACCGCACGGGCCAGCACAGCATCAGAATCAACGATCAATACCGCATCTGCTTCGTTTGGAAGGTTGACGGGGCGTACGAAGTCGAGATCACGGATTACCACTAGAAGTACCGCCAATGGAGTGGCCAACATGACTATCGACAGACCAGCTTCCGGATGGAATCTTCAGCGGGTCAGCACGCATCCCGGCGAGATGTTGCGGGAGGAGTTCCTCGTCCCTCTCGGCATTACGCAGAATGCCCTGGCACTGAAGATTCGGGTGCCGGCAACGCGCATCGGCGAAATCGTCCACGGCAAGCGAGCGATCACGCCGGATACCGCGCTTCGCCTGGGTCGTTTCTTCGGCAACAGCCCCGAGTTCTGGCTCAACCTTCAACAGATGCATGACCTGTCCAAAGCCCGGCTTGAATTGAACAAGACGATCGAGCGCGATGTCGAGGCTTACGCCGGGGCTTGATCCCGGCGTGCGGAAGATGGATTCCCAGGTCTCTCCACCGCGGCGGACGAAACCTGGGGTACCCGGTCCCGAGAAAGGAGACACGTTGAAAACATCTCCGAGCATTGATCCGGTATGGGAGCGAATTAAGCTGAACTCTGGTCAGACATTTCGACAGAAAACAGGTGGAGAGTTTACCTATCTGATCACAGATGAACACCTGACCCCTGACAGGACTCCTCAGCGGATACCTCGCTCTCAGTTCGAAAAAGCACTAGAATTCGTTCCTTTGTTTAATACAGCAGGAATTCAGCATCTTCGAGGCCCTTCATATATCTTTGCGGTACTGATGGATCGACGAATCAAGGGAAATGACTGGTAAGCGAGTACACAGTTAATTCATTTCCAGCACCGCCAGAATCTGCGGAGCCAACTGGCTCACGCTGCCCGCGCCGAGGGTGAGGATCAGGTCGCCTTCGCGGACTTCGGCGGCAACCAACTGAACGGCGGTGCCAAACTCCGGGGCAAAGTGAACCGCCGGTCCCTGAATCCGGCTGGCGAGCCGCTCTGCCGTCACGCCGGGGATGGGTTCCTCGCTGGCGGCGTAGATGGGCAGCACGATGACCGTGTCCGCGTCAGCGAACGCGGAGCCAAACTCGTCCATGAGGTCTTTGGTGCGGGAGTACCGGTGGGGCTGGAAAACGACGTAGATGCGCCGGTGGCCGCACTCGCGGGCGGCGGCCAGGGTGGCGCGAATCTCCGTGGGATGGTGGCCGTAGTCGTCCACCACGGTGACGCCGCGCGCCTGGCCGCGTTGCTGGAAGCGCCGGTCCACGCCGCGAAAGTGGTTGAGCCCCTCGGCAATTCTTTCCGGGGCAATCTCGAGCTGGCGGGCGATGGCCACGGCGGCCGTGGCGTTGAGCACGTTGTGACGTCCGGGAACATGGATTTCAAAAGGCCCCAGCGGTCCCTCCGCCGTGCTCACCAGAAACCGCGCAAAGCGGACTTGACCCGGCGAGGCAGGGCCAGCCTCAAGAAACTCCAGCCGGAAGTCGGCCTGCGGGGAAACCCCGTAAGTAAAAACGCGGCGGCGGGCGCGGGGCAGAATCGCCGCCAGTTGCGGATTGTCCAGGCAGGCGGTCACCGCTCCGTAAAACGGCACCTTGTCCATGAAGTCCAGAAAGGCCCGCTCCACGTCGGCCATGTCGCGGTAGCAGTCCATGTGCTCGCGGTCCAGATTGGTGACCACGGCCAGGATGGGCGAAAGTTTGAGGAAGGAGCGGTCGCTCTCGTCGGCCTCGGCCACCAGGTATTGGGTGGTGCCGAGCCGGGCGTTCGACCCCAGCGCGTCCACGCGGCCGCCCACAACCACCGTGGGATCGAGGCCGCCGGCAGTGAGCACAGAGGCCACCATCGACGTGGTGGTGGTCTTGCCGTGCATGCCGGCGATGGCGATGCCGTACTTGAGGCGCATCAGCTCGGCCAGCAT
>JBEKZR010000382.1:0-3554 GCA_049509715.1 Occallatibacter sp.
CACTTGGCTGGATCCGGTCCTCCGCCCCATCGAACGGTTCATCTACAAACTGTGCAGCGTCAACGCCGACAAGGAAATGAACTGGCGCGAGTACGCCTATGCCATGCTGGGCTTCGCGGCGGTGACTCTGCTGGCCACCTACGCCCTCGAGCGATTGCAGGCACTGTTGCCCTTCAACCCCCAGGGACTGGCCGCGGTGGGTCCGGACCTGGCCTGGAACACGGCTGCCAGCTTTACCACCAACACCAACTGGCAGTCGTATACGCCCGAAACCACCATGAGCTATCTCACCCAGATGGCCGGCCTCGCCACGCATAACTTCTGGTCCGCGGCGGGCGGCATCGTGGTGGCCGTGGCCCTCATCCGCGGCATCAAGCGAACCGTATCTGGAACCATCGGCAACTTCTGGGTGGACATGACGCGCGCGCTGCTCTACGTGCTCCTGCCCGCGTCGTTTGTCTATGCGCTGCTTCTGATCGGCCAGGGGGTTCCGCAGAACCTGCGCGCCTACACCCAGGCCCATACGCTGGAAGGCCAGACGCAGACCATCGCGCAGGGTCCCGTCGCCTCCCAGGAAGCCATCAAAATGCTGGGCACCAATGGCGGCGGATTCACCAATGCCAACAGCGCCCATCCCTTCGAGAATCCCACGCCGTTCTCCAACTTCCTGCAGATCATGTCTATCTTCATCATCCCCGCGGGGCTCACCTATACGCTGGGCCGCATGACCGGCTCGCCGGGTCACGGCTGGGCCGTGCTGGCCGCCATGTATGTGCTCTTCGTGGCCGGATTCTTGACCGTCTACTGGGCCGAGTCGCAGCCTCATCCGCTCATTCACGGCGCGGCGCAAACCGGCACCGCGACCGCGCCGGGCGGCAACATGGAAGGCAAGGAGGTCCGCAACGGCATCGCCGAATCGGCGCTCTTCGCCACCATCACCACCGACGCCAGTTGCGGCGCCGTCACCAGCATGCATGACTCGCTCACTCCCCTCGGCGGCATGATGGTGCTCTCCAACATCATGCTTGGCGAGGTGGTCTTCGGCGGCGTTGGCTCCGGCCTTTACGGCATGCTGATCATGGTGGTGCTCTCGGTCTTCATTGCCGGCCTCATGGTGGGCCGCACCCCCGAGTACCTGGGCAAGAAGATCGAGGCCTATGACGTGAAGATGTCCATGCTCTACGTGCTCATCTTCCCGCTCATCATCCTCACCTTCACCGCCATCTTCGTGCTCTCGCCCACCGTCGGACTCGCAGCGCTCACCAATCAGGGGCCGCACGGGTTTTCCGAGATTCTCTACGCCTTTACCTCGGGAGCGGGCAATAATGGTTCGGCTTTTGCCGGACTCAACATCCCCGTCAATTCCACCACTCAGTGGTGGTACAACGTCGCCCTGGGCTGGGACATGCTGATCGGCCGCTTCTTGATGTCCATCCCGGTGCTGGCTTTGGCCGGCAACCTGGCCAGCAAGAAGAGCGTCCCTCCCTCGCTGGGCACCTTTCCGGTCAACACCGCGCTGTTTACCGTGCTGCTGATCGGCGTGGTCGTGATTGTCGGCGCGCTTACCTTCTTCCCGGCCTTGAGCCTGGGACCGATTCTGGAACACCTGCTGCTGAAATCCGGGCAGTTGTTTTAGCCTCTAGCAACTAGCTTTTTGGTCGTCAGAAATGAACTCAGATTTTCCCAGCATCGGCAGCTAGGAGCTAGTGGCTAGCAGCTAGCAGCTGAATCACGAAACGGACTGTCATGCTTGAAAAAAAGAGTCTTTGGAACACGAAAATCATTGTCCAGGCGACGCTGGACTCGGTGCGCAAGCTCGATCCCCGCTGGATGGTCAAGAACCCGGTGATGTTTGTGGTCGAGGTGGGCAGCGTGCTCACCTCGGCGCTGCTCATCGACAACATCGTCAACCACCGCCCCGGCTTCGGCTTCAACCTCCAGATCACTCTCTGGCTGTGGTTCACGGTGCTCTTCGCCAACTTCGCCGAGGCCATGGCCGAAGGCCGCGGCAAGGCCCAGGCCGATACCCTGCGCAAGGCCAAGGGCGAGACCATTGCCCAGCGCTACACCGCCAGCGGCGGCTTTGAAGAGGTCGCCAGCGGCCTGCTCCGCCTGGGCGACGTGATCTACGTTGCAGCCGGCAGTTACATCGCCGGCGACGGCGAGGTCATCGAGGGCGTGGCTTCGGTGGACGAGTCGGCCATCACCGGCGAGTCCGCTCCCGTCATCCGCGAAGCAGGCGGCGACCGCTCCGCCGTTACCGGCGGAACGAAAGTTCTCTCCGACTGGATCAAGGTCCGCATCACCTCCAACCCCGGCGAGACCTTCCTCGACCGCATGATCGCCCTGGTCGAGGGCGCCACCCGCCAGAAGACTCCCAACGAGATCGCCCTCAGCATCTTGCTCTCCGGCCTGACCATCGTCTTTCTGCTCGCCGTTGTCACGCTGCAGCCCTTCGCCATGTACTCCAAGGCCCCGCAGACCATCTTCGTGCTGGTCTCGCTGCTGGTCTGCCTCATTCCCACCACCATCGGCGGCCTGCTTTCGGCCATCGGCATCGCAGGCATGGACCGGCTGGTCCAGTACAACGTTCTGGCCATGAGCGGGCGCGCCGTGGAGGCCGCCGGCGACGTGAACACCCTGCTGCTCGACAAGACCGGCACCATCACCCTCGGCAACCGCCAGGCCACCGAGTTCTTCCCCGCGCCCGACGTCAGCCATGAGCGCCTCGCCAACGCCGCGCAACTCGCCTCGCTCTCCGACGAAACCCCCGAGGGCCGCTCCATCGTCGTTCTGGCCAAGGAATTGTACAACCTCCGCGGCCGCGATCTGGCAGGCATTCACGCCGAGTTCGTGCCCTTCACCGCCCAAACCCGCATGAGCGGCGTCAACATGCCTGGCGCCCGCATCCGCAAAGGCTCCGTCGACGCCATTGCCCGCTTCCTCGAGGAGCAGGGATCGCAGTTGCCCCAAAAGGTCCGCGAACAGGTGGAAGAGATCGCCCGCGCCGGTGGCACGCCTCTGGTCGTCGCCGAAAACGCCGCCGCTCTGGGCGTCATCTATCTCAAGGACATCGTCAAGGGCGGCCTCAAGGAACGCCTCGCCCGCCTGCGCGCCATGGGCATCCGCACCATCATGATCACCGGCGACAACCCGCTCACCGCCGCCGTCATCGCCCGCGAGGCCGGCGTCGATGACTTCCTGGCCGAGGCCAAGCCCAAGGACAAGATGGACCTCATCAAGCGCGAGCAGGGCAAGGGCAAGCTTGTCGCCATGACCGGCGACGGCACCAACGACGCTCCCGCCCTGGCCCAGGCCGATGTGGGCGTGGCCATGAACTCCGGCACGCAAGCTGCGAAGGAAGCCGGAAACATGGTCGATCTGGACTCCAACCCCACCAAGCTCATCGAGATCGTCGAGATCGGCAAGCAGCTCCTCATGACCCGCGGCGCGCTCACCACCTTTTCCATCGCCAACGACGTGGCCAAGTACTTCGCCATCATCCCCGCCATGTTCGCCGGCGTCTTCCCGGTACTGGGCGCGCTCAACATCAT
>JBEKZR010000383.1:0-3549 GCA_049509715.1 Occallatibacter sp.
CGCCGAACACCACCTACGTCATGACAGTCGCAGGGGTCAAGGATCCGGCCGGCAACGCAGTCTCTACCGTGACTAACACCTTCACCACGGGCCCCACTTACGACATCACCTCCGCGACGGCGATCAACAGCGATCCGCCGAACAACGCCACGGTCGGCACCAACATGACGCCCAAGCTGGTTTTCAACAAACCGCTCAATCCGATCACGGTCAACAACAGCACCTTCCGCATGTACCTGTACGACACCGGTCAGTGGATTCCGCTTACCGTCACCGAATCCGCGAACGGGCAGGAAGTGACGATGACGCCGCAAGTACCGCTGCTGCCAAGCACCCATTACTACTTCCAGGCCTGCTGCGGTTTCCAGGATCAGGACGGCAACAACGGCAATGGGGACACCATCTACTTCTGGACCAACGGCGGCACGGACACCACCGGGCCGACGGTCACCATCAGCCCGTTGAACGGCGCCACGGGCATCCCGCTGAACGCCCAGGTCGTCGTCACGGCCAGCGCTATCATCGATCCCACCAGTTGGACTCAGAATTCGATTCGGTTGCTGAACGGCAGCACCCCGGTGGCTGGAACTGTGAGCCAGTCCAACAACCAGACGCTCATCTTCACGCCCACTAGTGCGTTGTCAGCGGGCATCACCTACACGGTGAACGTCTCCGGCTTCACTGACGCCAACGGCAACGCGGTGACGCCTTCCAACACCACCTTCATCACCGGCACCGTCGCAGCTACCGGCGGACTTAACCTGACCAGCACCAGCATTGTGAACGGCGCGAACGTAACCAACAACCTGTCGCCCATCACCCTCACCTTCAGCCATATTCTCAACCCGGCGACGGTGAACACCAGCACGCTTCTGGTGATGAACGGCTGGAACTCCAACTATGGCCTAGCCGGCACTTACGCGGTCAACGGCGATGCGGTGACGTTCACACCGAGCAGCCCGTATCCTCCGAATGCCACCATCTACGTCGGCGCATGCAACGGGCCATACGATGTGGCCGGCGATGAACTCAACGGCGGCGGATGCTGGATTCAGTTGCTGAACTTCACCACCACTGGCGATACGCCCGACAGCACGCCTCTGACAGTGCTCTCGGTCAACCCGGCCAACGGCGCCACCAACGTGCGGCCTGACGTTCCTGTTTCGGTCACCTTCAACAAGGCCATCAATCCCTACAGCGTGTACAACAACAGCAACAATGCGCTGCTGTTCGCCGGCCAGGGATTGCAGGATCGCGGCAGCATCAGCATGTCGGCCGACAACCGCACCATGACCTTCAACAGCGGCGTTTTGTACACCAACGCCGCGTACACCATCGACCTGCCTGCCGGCGGCATCACTGACCCATCGGGCAATGCGCTGGCGACCACGTTCACCAGCATCTTCACCACCGGAACCAATCCCGCCACCGGCAACGGCAGCGTGCAAAGCGTGGCTCCTGGGAACAATGCAACGGGGGTTCCGACCGACACGTTGTTGACCCTGTACATGAATCGACAGGTGGATGCAGCCACATTGCCTGGCCAACTGACTGTCTCTGTGAACGGAGCGGTCTTTGCCGGAACTGTGCAGGCTGTGGCCAGCGGCTACGAGATCCAGTTCACGCCCACCACGCAATTTCCGAACGGAGCCACGGTGCAGTGGTTCTTGTCGGGGAATGTTCTGGATGTGAACGGCGATGCCTTCAACAGCAACAGCGGCTACTTCTACATCGCGCCCACGGTGAACGCAGCCACTGCCTCGCCGCAGATCATTGCGGTCAGCCCGCCGTGCTGCACCGAGAACGGCAACATCCCCACCAACGGCGAGATCGACATCGAGTACAGTCTGCCCATCAACGCAACAACGTTGAGCGGCAACGTATATCTCAACAGCGGCCCTTCAACGCCTACGTTCACGGTCGGCCTGGCGCCGGGCACGACGAATGTGGTTCGCATCGCGCCCACAGCCGGCTCGTTCTGGAATGCATCCACGTTCTACGGCTTCTGCGCCAACGCCAACGTCAAGGGCACCAATGGAGTGGCGGCTCAGAGTTCCTGCTGGACCACCTACTTCACCACCGCCACCGGTCCCGACACCACCCCCGGCACGGTCAAGATCGGGCCGCCGAACGGCTCTGTGAATGTGGGCACCAATGCCTACATACGGCTTGTGTTCTCCAAGCCGGTGGATCTGACCACGATTAACTCGACCAACGTGACCATCACCACCGGCGGAAACCCAATCCCCGGCACCTGGTCGTACACCTACAGCAGCAGCAACGTTGTCGAAGCCAACTTCTCGCCGGTGAATCCGCTGCCGCCTTCGAGCCCGATTACGGTGAGTGCCAGCGGGTTGCTGGACTACGCGGGCAACACCTTCACGTCGGCCTCCGCGAGCTTCACCACCGCGGCTCTGCCCGACTACACCGCGCCAACTGCCACACTCGACTTCAGCTCCTGGCAAAGCGGGGTTGCCACCAACGCTTCCTTCACCTGCCTCTACTCGGAGCCGATGGATCCGGCCAGTGTCACGCCGTCCAACACTTACATCTACAGCTACGTGAACAGCGGGAACATTCCGGTGACCTACACATGGGCTTCGGACCTGATGGCGGTGACCATGACGCCGACGACGCCGCTGTTCTCCAACTCCCAGTATATTTACTACTGCAATGGCGCAATCGATCTGACCGGCAACGGGCAGCAGAACAACTCGGCCGGCTTCTACACCGGCAACGGCGCGGTGACCACCGGACCGGTGCTGGTCTACGCCAACCCGCCCAGCGGCGCCACCAACGTACCGCTCAACACCATCGGAGGCCCGTGGAATAACACCAGCCTGATGTTGCTCTTCAACAAGCCGGTCTCCTCCGACTCGATGGCCAACATCACCTTCACGCCCGCAGGCGGCAGCGCGGAACCGATCGCCGTGTATCCGGAGGACGGGAACTTTATAGCCGACGTGCAACTGCCCTGGGCTTTGCAACCGAACACCAACTACACATTCAACTGGGCCGGCGTGACGGACCTCAACGGCAATCCAGCCTCTGGTACTACGACCAGTTCCTTCACCACCGGATCGAGCTTTGACTGGACCAATCCGACCGCCACAGCCGCAACCCCGGCGAACGGCGCAACCGGTGTCGCGGTCAACGCTCCGCTGACGGTGACCTTCAGCGAGTTGATGAACCCTGTGCTCATTACCTCCAGCCAGATCTACCTGCGCACCCACAATACCCAGACCACGGTTCCCACCACGCTCGCCATGTCGACTGTGGGAGGTGTCACCGTAGTGACCCTCACGCCCACAGCGCCGCTGGCAGAGTCGACCATCTACGACATTGTGTACTGGCCCAACAACTGGTACCTCTACGACATCGCCGGCAACTCTGAAGGAAATTACGGCGTGGAAACTACCTTCACCACCGGCACCACTGCCGCGGTAAACGGCGCCTGCGGCTCGGCGAACGGCGGGTCGTTTTCCGCAGCGCCGTCAGCCAACCTCTGCTCGGCGGGGACGGCTTCAGCGATCACCGAGCCGCTCAGCG
>JBEKZR010000384.1:0-3526 GCA_049509715.1 Occallatibacter sp.
GCGGCGGTGAGGATTCGCTAGTATATTGTTTTGGATGGAACGAGGAGAAAGATGACAGTCTCGACTATGGCCGGAATTCCGGCGCTCAAAGAACTCTCCGCCGACCTGAAGCGGCGGATGGACCAGGCAGTAGCCACATTTCAAGCCAGCCTGGCCTCCACGCGCACAGGCCGCGCCAACGTGCACATGCTCGACCAGGTGAAGGTGGACTACTACGGCACGCACACGCCCATCAGCCAACTGGCGCAGGTCTCCGCGCCCGAGCCGCAACTGATCGTGATCGCGCCCTGGGACCCCGGCATCATCAAGGAGATCGAGAAGGCCTTGCGCACTGCCGACCTGGGCTTCAATCCCATATCCGACGGCAAGCTGCTGCGCGTGCCCGTTCCGCCCATGACCGAGGAGCGCCGCCGCGAGGTCTGCAAGCACCTGAACAAGGTGCTCGAAGAGCACCGCACCGCCGTCCGCAATGTCCGCCGCGACGGCAACGAGGCCCTCAAGAAGATGGCCAAGGAGAAAAAGATCAGCGAGGACGAGGAGAAGCGCGCCCTCGAAGAAGTGCAGAAGATGACCGACGAGGAGATTCGCCGCATGGAAGAGCTTTCGCACAAAAAGGAAGCGGAAGTCATGCAGGTGTGAGCGCGTTCACACGCCCCGCTGATTTTCTACATGAGTGGGTGCCCCATCCTACCGCGCTCTCATCGCGGAAGGGCGGGAGACCGAGAAAGGGTCTCAGGCTCAGCGTCTCGAATCCTACCTTTTGTGAAACCGCCTGGGAGCGGGCCTGGTCTGTTTGAGACCGGCGAACTGGTGCAGCAATCTGGCCACGTCCGCGTGGTCGGAAGCCACTGCCAAATCCAAAGGCGTTTTGCCCAGTTGGTCCTTGACATCAACATCGGCTTTGTTAGCCAGCAGTAATTCCGCCACGTCCTTGTATCCCCAATGCGCCGCCAAATGCAAAGGCGTATCGCCATACTCGTTTACGGAATTAATCTCGGCCTTGTAGTCCAGCAACAATTCCGCTATGTCCCTGTAGCCCTGTAACACCGCCAGGTGCAAAGGCGTATCGCCGACGATATCGGACCAAGGGTAGGATAAGGTCTCTGCGCCCTTGTAGTCGATCTTGGCATTGACCTCCGCTTTGTTGGTCAGCAGCAATTCCGCCACATCCCTGTGGCCCTTTAACACCGCCCAGTGCAAAGGTGTCGCGCCCAGGGTATCGTTGGCATCGATCTTGGCGTTATGAGCCAGCAGCAATTCCGCCACATCCTTGCATCCCCACTGCGCCGCAAGGTGTAAAGGCGTCTTACCGTCGGCGCCGGCCATCGAATTGACCTCGGCTTTGTTGACCAGCAGCAATTCCGCCACGTCTTTGTGGCAGGTTGTCGCCGCCCAATGCAAAGGAGTCGCGCCGGAATTGTCTTTGCTGAAAACCAGTTTAGGATCGCCCTAGAGCAGAACTCTGACCCTTCCCAAGTCGCCATCCCGCGCCGCGTCATGAATCTCGCCGCAGAAGGCGAGGCTGCTCCAGGCCAGCACGGCCAGCGCGACGGTTGCGCGGCAGGGATATGGTGAGTGGCAGAGTCGCCTGGAGAAAGAGCTCATATTTATGTCGCTCCGATTTTCAGAAAGTTTACCAGAATCCGATGCCGTCCTGATGCTCGCCACGGAAGACCAGAGCGTAACGATCCCTTCCCGCAATCCTGCCTCTCGAAGAGGATCCCTCCTGAGACAGCCGTGCGCCCCATCCTTCCGCGGTCTCTGCTGTTCTCTGTGGCAGGGATGGGGCGCAATTCCCACCATGCAGTCATCCGGAGAGGGGACTACCTCTTCACCCGCTTGTAGAACGGCGCCGGCACCTGCTTTGCCCTCACCTGATTTGCTCTGACCTGCACCAGCACATCCTGTCCGCTGGCGGCCACACCCGCGGGCAGCAGCCCGAAGGCGATGTTGGTTTTGAGGAACGGCGCGGGCGAGCCGGAAGTCACCGTGCCGATCTGTTTTCCGTCCAAATCCAGCACCGGGTACCCGTCGCGGGCGATGCCGCGCTCCACCATTTCCAGGCCCACGATCCTGCGCGTGGGTCCGCCAGAATTCTGCACGCCCACCAAGGCATCCCGTCCAATAAAAGAGCCCTTGTCGAGCTTGAGCCAGCGCTCCAGGCCGCCCTCGAACACATTGATCTCTTCGGAGATTTCGTGCCCGTAGAGGCTCATGCCGGCCTCCAAGCGCAGAGTGTTGCGCGCGCCCAGGCCGCAGGGGCGTATGCCGAACTCCTGGCCCGCGTCCATCAGCGCTTGCCACATGTTTTCTGAAGTAGCCACGTCGCCGGGAATGTAGACCTCGAACCCGTCCTCGCCTGTGTACCCGGTGCGCGCGATGAGCACATCGGGCACGCCGGCCACATCGCCCCAGGCGAACCAGTAGTTTCTGATTGCCGCCAGATCGGTCTTGGTGAGCTTTTGCAGGGTTTCCAGCGCCCGCGGCCCCTGCACGGCCAGTTGCGAGTAGTCGGCTGAATCATCGCTGATGTGGACCGCGGGCCACGCGCCCACCTGCTTGCGAATCCAGGCGTAGTCCTTGTCCTTGGTGCCGGCGTTGACCACCAGCAGGTAGTCGTTCTCGCTGAGCCGGTGGACCAGAATGTCGTCTACGAATGTGCCTTCCGGGGTGAGCAGCGCGGAGTAGTGGGCCTGGCCGTCCTTCAGGCGCGAGGCGTCGTTCATGGTGATGTGCTGGATGGCGGCGAGCGCGCCGGAGCCGCGGAACCGGATCTCGCCCATGTGGCTCACGTCGAACAGGCCCACGCCGGTGCGCACTGCCAAATGCTCGGCGATGACGCCGCCGCCGGGGCCCCCGGCGACGTGTTCCGCCGCCGTGGATCGCTGGGGCGTGAAGCCAGGGTACTCGACCGGCATCTCCCACCCGCCAAAGTCCACCATTCTGGCTTTGAGGGCGCGATGGGTGGCGTTGAGAGCGGTTTTCTTGAGCACAGGGGTGATGGGCGCGGCGGGGGTGGACATGGGCATGCCTTTCAGCAACTTTTGCTCTACCCTACTCACGATAGGGATTGGGCGGCGGCGGGGTCAAACCGGGGCGGCGGCGGTTAGGATGATGAGGACTGGCGGCGCGGGAAGGAAAGAAGCATGAACCATTTTCGAGGGATCGTGATGCTGGCGGCGGCGGGGATTGCGCTGTGGCGGGGATGGAAGATTCACGCCGGCCCGTACGCCTTGATGGCTTATGGGTTGGGGGTGGTGGCGCTGGGGCTGGCGGGGTGGCACCTGACGCGGCGGGCTGACAGGCCGCGGGTGTGAGCGGAAGGCTCAAATGACACTCGCGCTTGATCGGCGAAAGCTGGAAGTTGACGTTGGCGGCTCACCTGCGCCGCGCCCGCCAGAACGAGCTGACGCTCAGGTAGAGAAAGACCGCCATGACCGCGGCGGTGACCAGGAAGGTTCTGTGGTCGGGACCGTGAGCGTAGCTGGCCCTGGTTCGCCACAGGGTCGGGGCAAAGACCAGCACG
>JBEKZR010000385.1:0-3505 GCA_049509715.1 Occallatibacter sp.
GCAACGGTTTTCCGGTGCCGCAGCGCGGCATGGTCTCGGTCAACCGCGGCAATCACTTCATCTTCGAGGACAACACATTCGAATGGGCCAACAGCGTCGGTCTCGACATCGGCAACGAGGACTGGGGCGCATCGCGGCCGCCGCAGCCGGTGGGCTACGACATCATTCGCGGCAACACCTTCCGCTACTGCGGCATTGAGGGGCTGGGCGGAACAGGCGGTCCGCAATCGACGCTGGTCGAGAAGAATCTCTTCGAGTGGATCGGCTGGCAGGATGCGGCCATGATGTCGGAGTCGGGCGCCACCAAAATGCACGGCGCAAAGAATCTGCTCTTCCGTAATAACGTCATCCGCCATATCCGCCACGCCAACGGCATCTGGCTCGACATCGGAAACGCCAACGTGCGCATCACCGGCAACGTATTCGCCGATATTCCCGGCCACGTCAATCCGCACGCCATTCACATTGAAGGCAGCGAAGACCTGAACCAGATCGACAACAACATCTTCGATCGCCTCACCGGCGGCATTCTCATTCGCGACACCAACAACGTCATCATCGCCTACAACCTGTTCATGAACTGCGACGAGGTCTGCGTCGACACGGTCTCGGGCATCAACGGGCCGCGCCCGATCGCGGGACACACCAACGACGTGCACAATCTGATGGTTCATGACAACATCTTCTTCAAGATGGGCCGTTCGGCAATCGAGTTCACCAACGCCCGCAACGATGCGGATGGAAATATCTATGGCAACGCTCCCGGCTTCTTCGGATTCTCTTTCTCGCAACCCTTCTTGCGCGTCAAGACGCCCGACCCGCCCGAGTGGCACAATCTCAGCTCCCTGCGCGAAGAATACAAGTGGGAGATGAACGGCGCCATGGCCGAGATCGACGCGGCTCTCGATGCCGACAAACTGGAACTCACCTTGTCTGTGAAAGGGAATCTGGCCCCGCTCGATATCTTCAAGGGAATCGACACCGACTTCTTCGGCCACGCCAGCACCGGAACCAGGCTGCCGGGACCCTTCGCGGACCTCGATGGTGGATTTAAGGCCCGCGGCGTTGACCCCAGGCAATGAGAGCCTGAGTCTATGTAACCATCACAAACACAATAAGTTAGACTCGCTAACCTGCGAGCCAGGGCCCTTTCCACCGGACCGCATCCTCCCAAGGGGTCGCCTGTGACCATCCGCGGCCATTTCCCTCATCAACCATCTTCCGCCTGCAAACAGGGTTCAGGAGGACTAGAGTGGATGGGGGTGAGTTTGCTCAACCTTGGGTCGCGCGAACCGCAAACGGTTGCCCGTTCATGCGTTGAACAACTCCTCAATCTCTCAGCCGGAAGAAACAAATAAGGTGGGGTAGAGAATTGCGCGATTCCATTGATTGGCCACTCCAGACACAGCCGCCGCGGACACGCCGCCGCACACTCCTTTTCCTTATCGCCATCATCGCCGTCGTCGCCTTCGGAAGCAGCACCGCGCTGTCGTATTGGGTTGACCTGCTCTGGTTCCGGTCGCTCGGCTACGCAGAGGTCTTCTGGAAGACATTCGGCCTCAAGTGGGGCATCTTCGCGGCCTTTGCCGCTGTCACATTCCTCATCCTCTACGGAGCCATTTCAGCCCTCAAGCGGGCGCACTCCGCCGATCTGCCTGCCGATCACACCATCTTCATCGCGGGAAACGCCGTCAACCTGCCCGTCGCCTCCTCCATCCGTCTGATCGCGATCGTTCTCTCCATCATCATCGCGCTGGCGACAGGCGCGACGATGCAGGCGCAGTGGCCCACGCTCGCGCTCTTCTGGTATGCCCCGCACTCCACGGGAAGCGTGGCGGACCCAATATTCGGCATGCCGCTCAACTTCTATCTCTTCACCCTGCCCGCCTGGCAGCTCCTTGCCGGATGGCTGTTAACGCTGGCCGTCATCGCCTGCATCCTTGCCGTTCTGTTCATCCTCATCGCGGGCAGCTCCCGCGCGCTCGGCGGAAGTTTGAATGGCGGCATCCCGTTGCCCTGGCGCGGGCTCTCCATCGCGCTTGGCTTCCTGCTCCTCGTCCTGGCGCTGCGAGTATATCTCGGCCGTTTTGAGCGGTTGTTTGAACACCATACGGTCTTCGACGGAGTCACCTACACCGACGCCCACGTCACGCTCACCGGCATGTTATTTGTTTGTGCGGCCCTCGTGCTCGGTGCGTTGATCGCCTTTGCCGGCGCCGTCTTCCTGCCCCGGGGGCGCTGGCTTCTCGCCGCCATCGTGCCGGCCGCGCTCTGCTATGCCGCCGTCGGCGTGGTGGGCTGGTACGTCAGCAGCTTCCTCGTCAAACCCAACGAACTGGTGCGCGAACAACCCTATATCGCCCACAACATCGAGATGACGCGCCAGGCCTTTGGCTTGGACCGCTTCTCGCAGCGCGAGTTCCCCGCGGAGACCACCGTGGGCGCAACCGATCCGGCCGACAACCAGCCCACGCTCCAGAACATCCGCCTGTGGGACGTGCAGGCGCTGAAGGATACGCTGCGCCAGATTCAGGAGATTCGCACCTACTACGACTTTCCCGGCATCGACATCGATCGCTACGAAATCGACGGCGCCATGCGCGAGGTGATGCTGGCCACGCGCGAACTCAACGTGGACAAACTTCCCGAGAGCAGCCGCAACTGGATCAACGAGAAGCTCATTTACACCCACGGCTACGGCATCACCATGAACCCCGTCAATGGGTTCACGCCGGAGGGCTTGCCCACGCTGATGCTCTCCAACATGCCCGTCCAGAGCACGGTGCGCGGTCTCAACATCACCCGCCCCGAGATTTATTTCGGTGAAATGACCAACACCGACGTCTACGTAAAAACGCGCCAGCAGGAGTTCAACTTCCCCGAGGGCCAGGCCAATAACCTCACCTCCTATGAGGGCGCAGGCGGCATCGTTGTGGGCGGTTTCTTCCGCCGCATCCTGCTCGCATTCGACCGCGGCGATATCGCCAAGCTCCCCTTCAGCGACGACGTAAACGCGCAGAGCCGGCTGCTCATGCGCCGTAACGTGCGCGATCGCGTAGCCGCCCTAGCCCCCTTCCTCGCCTACGATCCTGACCCCTACATCGTGGTCGGAGAGGATGGCCGCCTCTCATGGATCATGGATGCGTTCACAACATCCGACAGCTATCCCTACTCCAGTCACTATCGCCTCGACGGCGATTCCGTCAGTTATATGCGGAACAGCGTCAAGGTGGTCGTCGACGCCTACGATGGAACCACAACCTTCTACGTCTTCGACAGCGAAGACCCGATCCTGGCCGCCTGGCGCGGCATCTTTCCGGCTCTGTTCAAGGACGCCTCGGCCATGCCGGCCGGACTTCGCAAACACGTGCGCTACCCCGAGATGCTCCTTCAGTTGCAGGCGGCGGTCTACGGCCTGTACCACATGACGAATCCCGAGGTCTTCTACAACCGCGAGGATCTGTGGACTGTCGCCACCGAAACCACGGGCCTGGGCGGGGAACAG
>JBEKZR010000386.1:0-3498 GCA_049509715.1 Occallatibacter sp.
GGGGCGCCGGGCGGAGTTGCCCAGCGCGGTTGTCCGGCCTCCCACCCCCCTGCCAACAGAAGGCGAAGTGGATGGGGAATGGGTATTCTCAAGCGGGTCCTTCGACCTGGCCACCTGCAGAACCAGCTTGTGGAGATCGGCATGCCGCGAGGAATTGCCGACCATCATCTCAAAATCTCCGGGTTCCACGACATACTTCATGTTCACGCCGAGGAACGACAGCAGGCCGGGAGTCATGCCGAACGTGATTGTGGCGCGTTCGCCGGGCTCGAGCCAAAGCTTTTGGAAGGCTTTGAGCCAGGATTTTCATGTTGTTTCGCGGCAACTAACCAATATACTCCCACTTCCCTCCGCTGGCGATGTTTCCCGGGTTCGTTCCAGGGTGAAGCCCCCCGGACGCGCCTGGAGGGCCTTGGCGGGGACAAAAAACCAAGATTGTTCCCATTTGAAGAGAATCGCAGTACCGCAAATGCGCCACATGGGGCATGGTTCCGAGGCAATCACGTGGAGTTGTTCAACAAAATACTGCCCCCAGGGCAGCCTGGGCGCCGCAATGATCCGCGGCAGGCATTGACCTGATGGGCAAGCGAAGGCCATGTTCACCGGGCCCGGCCAGGACTATTCCGTCCGCAGCGGACAAGGCACGCGGCAGGGCCAGGAGGAGAATAGCCTGGCTCTCGAAACTCGACAATAGCGGGCGCCCGCGAGCTGTGGGAAGGGGCTTGCCAGCTCCCATAGTAATGCGATTTACTCTTAAGGTATGATGTGTGGAGTCGTAAGATAATTATCGAGGAGAGACACGATGTCGAAAGAACGAGACAGTTTTGTTGCGGCCAAGTTGGCGAAAATGACCCTGGCGGAAAAATGCGGCCAGGTTCTCACCTTCACCTGGCGGGGGGCTTACCTGACGCCTTCGGGGATCGAACAGATCACCAAGCTGCACGCCGGGGGCCTTTGCCTGGAACCGTATGCCCTGGAGACATGCAAGAACAAGTATTGGGGACGTTCGCAGGTGGACCTCACCTTTAAGAAGCCGAAGGACTGGTTCGACATCGCGCATACCTACTTCGACGATCGCAGCTTCGGCGTGAGCGTGACTCCGGAAGAGCTGACCGCGGCGCTCAACAAACTGCAGGAAATCGCCATGAAACGGCCCGCGGGAATCCCCCTGCACATCACCATCGACATGGAAGGCGATTTCAAGAACGATTACACCGCCGGTCACGTGGTGCAGTTCCCGCCGCCGATGGGAATGACCGCCATCGGCGACCTCGATGTGGCCTATAAGGTGGCGAATACGCTGGGCAAGCAGATGGCTCTCATCGGCGTCACCCAGTTCTACCACCCGGTCTGCGACGTCAACATCAATCCGCTGAACCCGGAAATCGGCGTGCGCTCCTTCGGCGACGATCCCAAGGTCTGCGCGAAGTATGTGGCAGCCACGGTGCGCGGCTATCAGGACGCGGGCATTGTGGCCACGGTCAAGCACTTCGCCGGGCGCGGCGATTCGGCAACCGACGCGCACGACGTGCTGGACACGTGCCGCGGGGACCTGAAGCGGATGCGCGCGGTAGAGCTGGTCCCCTTCCAGGCGGGCATCGATGCGGGCGCCAAGGCCCTGATGACCGCGCATACGATCTTCCCGGCCTTCGACAAAGAATTCCCCACCACGTTTTCCTCGAAGATCCTGGTCGATCTTCTGAGGAAAGAAATGGGATTCAAGGGCGTGGTGGTTTCCGACGCCATCGGCATGGCCGCCGTGCTGAGAAAGTGGCCGCTCCCCCTGGCGTGCGCCATGGCGATCAAGGCCGGCGTGGACACCATCCTGCTCAAGGCGGACGACGAATCGCGCTCGCAGTGCTTCTTCGGGATCAAGGGCGCGGTGGAGCGCGGCGAGCTTCCCATTGAGCGGCTCAACGATGCGTGCAGGCGGTTGCTGGAGATGAAGTACGACCAGGGCCTGTTCGAGAAAGCCGGGAAGATGGATCCGGCGAAGACCAGAGCCAACGTCTGGAGCAAGGAAGTCCAGGACTTCTCACGGGAAGTGGCGAACAAAGCGCTGCTGGTGGTGCGCGACGACAAGAAGTTGCTGCCGGTGAGCAAGGACAAGAAAGTCCTGGTCGTCGAACAGGTGATTCCCTACTCCTTCCTGGGCAAGGATCTTTACAGCCACCCGCACATGTTCAGCGAACAGATGACCAAGCATTCCACCAACCTCATCCTGGACGACACGGCCTTTTTCGCCGGGGACGAGGAAGTGGAGGAGGCGCTGAGTCTGGCGAAACAGGCAGACCTGGTGGTGATGACCAACTACTACGCTCGCATTGAAAAGCGCGGCAACAACCGGCACCTGGTGCAGGCCTTGAAAAAAGCGGGACATACGGTCATCGTGGTGACCAACTTCCCGTACCGCAAAGGCGTAACCAAGGAAGCCGATGCGGTGATCTGCAATTTCTCAGGCTCGCCCGATTCGATCCGCGCGGCCGCGGATCTGGTCTTCGGCGCGGTGAAGACTTATCCGACGACGAAGATGCCGATCGACCTGAGCGCCGAGAAGAACCTGCCCGACGAGGCGCCAGTAGTTGTGCCGAAGACGCCGGCCAAGAAGAAGGGGAAAGAATCGAATCCATGGGCAGGAAAGTGCTAGAGGACGAGCGCCCTGCGCACAGCGGATTCAATCCATCATTCCGGGCGCCAGCAACGAATCTGAAATTCCGGGGTTGGCGCCCGGAACAACAAATGGACGCAAGAGCATACCAGGTCCCGCGCCCGGGGCGAAACAGCAACCAGGTCCCGCCCCCGCCGGCGAGACGCAAACAATCCATGAGGGAAAGTAAAATGCCGAAATCCACTGCGTTCGACGTGCGCGATGTGTATACCATCCCCGGACCCAAGATCACCGCCATCTATGAACACAACAAAATGGCGGTCCATTTCCAGGGCATGTCCAAGACCCTGCAATTTCCGCAAACGGTAGCCCTGCAAGGAGCGCCCACGTGCTCGATCGGCATTTCCCCCTACGGACTGTACAACCGGCTGAACGACGCGGGCCGGCTCATCATGCTCAACCAGACGGCGGTCCAGTTTGCCTCCGCGCCCTTCATCCGCATCGGCGATAAGTTCGCCATGCTGACCCAGAAGCAGCCGGGAGCCGTCGAACTGGCCGACGATATTCCGGCGGTCAAGAACTACTACCACCCGGCAGTTCCGGAAAAGAACGTAGCCCTCACCATCGCCACGCCGTCGCTGGAGATTGCCTACAAGCTGGGGAAGGTGAAGGTAACCCGCAGACTGATTTCTCCGTTGCTCTCCGGGGGAGACCAGGTGCTGATGCCGCTCGGAGTGGAAGAGTTCGAGGTGGAAAACGCCGGGAACGAGGCTGAGGAGATCACGCTGGTGGTGCCCCGGCCGTCGCTGGTCAACCTGCAGGAGAAGGAGCTCAAGCCGACCGACCAGGACAGCGTCTACATCGGCATCGCGGCGGTGGATGGCCAGAAG
>JBEKZR010000387.1:0-3493 GCA_049509715.1 Occallatibacter sp.
AAGAAGGGCGTGAAGCACGTGGTGCTGAACGCGAAGTTCCACGAGCGCGAGGCGGAGTATGTGGCGCAGGCGGGACGGCTGGGGGCGGTGACCATCGCCACCAACATGGCCGGACGCGGCACGGATATTCTGCTGGGCGGGAACCCGGAGTTCATGACCCGGCAGGAGCTGGTGAAGAAGAGCAAGGCGCGGGCGATCAGCGCAAACGAGGGCGCAATCAACCCGATGGCGCCGGCGGGATTTTTGCGGTTTTATTACCAGGGTCAGGAGTACGAGGTTGGCCAGACGGAGTGGGCGGAGGCGTTCAAGGGCCACGCGGAGGCGGCGCAGACGGATCACGAGCAGGTGATCGAGGCCGGGGGGCTGTTCATTCTGGGCACGGAGCGGCACGAATCGCGGCGCATCGACAACCAGTTGCGGGGGCGCGCGGGAAGGCAGGGCGATCCGGGCGAGTCAAGATTCTTCCTGTCGCTGGAAGACGATCTGATGCGTATCTTCGCCAAGCAGTGGGTGAGCACGCTGCTGGAGCGGCTGGGGATGGAAGAGGGCATGCCCATCGAGTCGAAGATGATTTCCAACCGCATCGAGGGGGCGCAGAAGGCGGTGGAGTCGCAGAACTTCGAGTCGCGCAAACACGTTCTGGAGTACGACGACGTGATGAACAAGCAGCGCGAGGCGGTATACGGGCTGCGGCGGCAACTGCTGGAAGAAGCGGACCAGAAGGAACTGATTCTGGAAGATTACGTAGGCGGGATTCTGAGCGGGCTGCTGGACGAGTTTGCGGGCGAGAAGGTGCATCCGGATCAGTGGAACATGAAGGGGCTGGAAGAGAAGCTGGTGGACCATTTCGGGCTGAAGCTCTCTTCGCTGAACCTCGGCCCGGTTGGAAATCAGCCCTTCGCCATCAGCCGGCATGAGCTGGGCGAAACGATCTTCGAGAAGCTGAAAGAGGAGTACGAGGCCAAGGAGAAGATACTGAGCGCGGCGACCATGCGCTATCACGAGCGGATGGTGATGCTGAGCGTGATCGACGGACTGTGGAAGGATCACCTGCTCTCAATGGACCACCTGAAGGAGGGGATCGGGCTGCGGGGATATGCGCAGAAGGATCCGCTGGTGGAGTACAAGCGGGAATCCTACGATATGTTCGAGGCCATGATGCTCAAGTTCCAGGAGGACACGGTCCGGTTCCTGTTCCGGATGCAGATCCTGGGGCCGGATGGGCAACCGGTAAGCGCGGCGCCCGAGGTGCGGCGGGCGGTTCCGCCTGCGCCGCCGGTGGCGAGCGCGGCGCAGCCGCTGACGCTGGATGCGGCGCCGAGAGAGATCTCGATTTCAACGCGGCAGCCCTCGACGACCATCGACGCGCTGGAGAAGGAGTTCCACCGCAAGAAGCAGCGGGAGCTGGAGGCGGCCAGCATGTCGGGAGGCGGGGACGCGAGCCAGCCCGCGCAGCGCCGGACGGGCGAAAAAGTGGGCCGCAACGACCCCTGCCCCTGCGGCAGCGGGAAGAAGTACAAGAAGTGCCATGGGGCGGGGAAATAGCCGAGCGCCGGTTGGGAAACGGTCAGCGCGCTTTTCCGAAGAGGCTGAAGCCTTTTTTCTTTTCCTGGATTTCGGGCAAGCCGCAGGCTTTACGGGCCATCTGCCGGATGGCGATCGAAAGGGGCGAGTCATAAAGGGTGAGCGGAGTGGCCATGTTCCGGGCGTGCCGGGCAGTGGCGAAATCGTCGGGAATTCTCCACTGATACGGCCTGGTGAGGGCCCTGGTAATATGCTCTTCATCGAGCGGCAGAGCACGAGGCGCATATCGGTTGAGGACGATCTGGAGCTCGCGGTCACCGTCAGCGAAGAACCGTGAGATCATGCGATTTGCGTTTCGCAGTTCGGGAACGCCGACCTGGACGATCAGGTAAAAGGTGGCGGAAGCATCAAAGAGCGCCGAATCCTTCAAGTCCAGCCGTGATCCGGCATCGACCACCACGTAATCGAAGTTCTGGCGGGCGACGGCCAGCAGTTTATTGACGTTTTCAACGGAGGCCTCGGTTTGGGGGAAGTCCCCCGGAGCCGCGAGGACGGACAATCCCGAGCTGTGCGCGACCAGCAGCGAAGAGAGAAAACTCGCATCCAGCCGGCTGGAATCGCGAAAGGCGTTCTCCGTGGAGTGTTCAGCGACGATCCCGAGGTAGATCGCTACCTCTCCCAGCGGGAGGCCGAGGTCGATCAACAGGGTTTTCCGGCCAGACTCCTGGGCCAACGATACCGCGAAATTGGAGGCGACGGTGGTGACTCCGCAGCCGCCTTTGACGCCGAGAAAGACGAATAGCTTGCCGGCTGTCCTCTTGGGGGCGGCAGCATCCGGCCTACGGACGGTGACGCGAGCCAGGGCATCGGCCATGTCGGCGGCGGCGAGGGGCAGAGCGAGAAACTCGCGTGCGCCCGCATGCATGCATCGCACCACCAGTTCCCGATTGGCTTGCGCCGCGTAGACCATGACGGTTGCAGCGTCATCGTCGCAAATGTACTTCACCACTTCGAGGGCGAGTTTCGGGTTGCTGTCCAGTTCAATGATGACGACGTCGAAATACTGCTCCAGAATCTGGAACAGTTCATGGAGGCCGGCAGGGTAAGAAGAAAACTCCCGAATCGCCACCCCATGGCATCCGGCAAGAGCGCCGGCTACCGCCTTGCGGCGCTCTTCGTCCGGGCCGATGAGTGCGATGGACAAAACGGCGGCGCCAGGGGCGCCGGGAACTTCAATAAACCCCGGCATAGAACAAATGCGGCTCCCAGATGCCTGCAACAGTGCTTAGTTTAACCTGAGATCGCCCAATGGGCAGAGTCCTTTTTCAAGAGATAGACACTTACCGCAGTTATGCTCCAGATGCGCCCATGCAACGAAGGGCAGGTTGGCGTCAGGGTCCGCCAGCGATGAAAACCTAACCCTTCACCGCAGCGAGCATCCGCCGCGGCGGCCGCTACTGTGCGAGGGCGAGGCGCATGTTCCCGTCGGCGCCATGCTCTGGGAAAAGGTCAGAGCGATATTCCGAAGATGCTGAAGCCTTTTTTCTTTTCCGGGCTATCGGGCAAGCCGCAGGCTTTTCGGGCCATCTGCCGGATGGCGATCGAAATGGGCGAGTCTTCGAGCGCGAGGGGAGTGGCGGTGTTCCGGGTTCTCCGGGCAGAGGCAAAATCGTCGGGAATCCTCCACTGGGCCGGCCTGGTGAGCGCCTTAGTAATATGCGTTTCATCGAAGAGAAGAGCGCGAGGCGTATACCGGTTGAGGACGATCTGGAGGTTGCCGTCACGGGAAGCGAAGAACCGGGTGACGAGGCGATTTGCGTTTCGCAGTTCGGAAACGCCGACCTGGGTGACGAGGTAGATGATGGCGGAAGCATCAAAGAGCGCCGAATCCTTCAAGTCCAGCCTCGATCCGGCATCGACCACCACGTAATCGAAGTTCTGGCGGGCGACGGCCAGCAGTTTATTGACG
>JBEKZR010000388.1:0-3464 GCA_049509715.1 Occallatibacter sp.
GACCGGGATCGGTGGAATTCCCGACGCGGTGCTTTCCTGCCTGGGAGACAGGCGCGATCTGGGAGTTCATACCGAGATGGTCCCGGATGGCGTGATCGATCTGATGGAGTCGGGCGTGGTGACCGGCGAACGCAAGTCGCTGCACCGCGGCAAGGTGGTGCTCTCGTTCGTGCTGGGATCGCAGCGGCTCTTCGACTTCGTTAACCACAATCCGAGCTTTGAATTTCAGCCTATCAGCTATACGAACAACCCGTTCGTCGTGGCGAAAAACGACAATATGGTGGCCATCAACTCGGCGCTGCAGGTGGACCTGACGGGGCAGATCTGCGCGGATTCGCTGGGAACCAAGCCCTACAGCGGCTTTGGCGGGCAGGTGGATTTCATTCGCGGGGCCGCGCGCTCCAAGGGCGGAGTGCCGATCATCGCGCTGCCTGCGACTGCGCTGGGCGGCGGCGTTTCGCGAATTGTGACGGTGCTGGAGCCGGGCGCGGGAGTGGTGACCTCGCGCGCGGATGTGCATTACGTGGTGACCGAGCACGGAATCGCGTACCTGCACGGGAAGACGCTGCGTGAGCGCGCCGAGGCGTTGATCGCGATTGCCGATCCGCAGTTTCAGCCAGAGCTGGAGGATTTCGCGGTGCGCTCGCACTACCTGGAGCGCAAAACGGCAACGGCCGCGTGTGCCTGAGGGGCGGCCGCGCGCCGGAGAGGAGAACGGGATGATGGATGCGGAGAAGCGGGACCGGGGCTTGCTACGAGTCGATGTCGACGAATGCAAGGGTTGCGGCCTGTGCGTGGAAGCGTGTCCGCCGAAGGTGATCGCGCTGAGCGAGCGGCTGAATCACTACGGCTATCGCACGGCAAGCTATGCGGGCGCGGGCTGCACGGGATGCGGAATCTGCTTTATGGTGTGTCCCGAGCCGGGGGCGATTACGGTGATGAGAATCGTGCAACGCAAGGCCGAAGAAGGACACGGCGTCGAAGCAGCGATTGTGGGAGCGAGCGAATGCGCAAGCAACTGATGAAGGGAAACGAAGCCATTGTGAGGAGCGCGATTCTCGCCGGATGCCGCGCGTTCTATGGGTATCCCATCACGCCGGCCAGTGAGATCGCGGAGGCGGCGGCGCTCTATGTGCCGCGGGCCGGCGGAGTGTTCTTGCAGGCGGAGAGCGAGGTCGCGGCGATGAACATGCTCTACGGCGCGGCGTCGGCGGGCGTGCGCGCCATGACGGCGTCGAGCGGGCCGGGAATCAGCCTGATGCAGGAAGGCATCAGCTACATGGCGGGCGCGGAATTGCCCTGCGTTATCGCGGACATCACCCGCGGCGGGCCGGGATTGGGAAACATTGCCGCCGAGCAGGGCGACTATCACCAGGTGGTGAAGGGCGGCGGCCACGGAAACTACCGGACCATCGTGCTGGCGCCGCATTCGGTGCAGGAGATGGCGGATTTGACGGCGCTGGCCTTCGAGCTGGCGGACCGCTATCGCAATCCGGTGGTGCTGCTGGCGGACGGATTCATCGGGCAAATGATGGAGCCGGTCGAGTTTCCGCAGACGGCCATCGAGCCGCGGCAGCCCAGCTACGCCGTGACGGGCACGGCCCAGACGCGCGGCAATCTGATCACCTCGCTGCACCTGGATATCGACGAGATGGAAGCGCATCTTCTCCATCTGGAAGCAAAGTATCGTCGCGCCGAGGAGTGCGAGGTCCGCGCCGAAGAGTGGCGCACGGAGGATGCTGAGATTGTGCTGACTGGCTACGGAATCATGGGAAGGATTTTGAAGGCCGTGGCGGCGGAGGCGCGCGCCAGCGGGCTCAAGGTCGGTGTGCTGCGTCCCATCACGCTGTATCCATTTCCTAAGTTGCATTTCCAGCGGCTGGCCGGGAGAGCGCGCGTCTTCGTGGTGGTGGAAATGAGCAACGGTCAGATGCTGGAAGACGTTCGCATGGCGCTCAACGGCGCGCGGCCGGTGAAGTTTCTGAGCCGCGTGGGCGGCAATGTGCCGTCGCACGAAGAGGTGCTCGGGTTTGTGCGGGAGCAGGCGCTGCGAACCCTGCCGGCCATGGAGCCGGAGGAAGGGCGGATGGCAAATGTCTAGCGAGATGGCTTCTGAATACGAGGTATCGCACGGCAGGGCGAAGGCGTTCTACAAGCGCTACGAGCGCAAGGAAGAGCTGCAGCATCAGACGCACTTTTGCCCTGGGTGCGGGCACGGCCAGGTGCACAAGATGCTGGCGCGGGCCATCGATGAGCTGGGCATCCAGGACAGAACGGTTCTGGTCGGCCCGGTTGGCTGCGGAGTCTTTACGTACAACTACTTCGACTTGGGCAACATATCGGCGGCGCACGGGCGCGCGCCGGCGGTGGCCACGGGGGTCAAGCGGAGCAGGCCGGATAGCATCGTGATCGGCTACCAGGGCGATGGGGATCTGGCGGCCATCGGGTTGTCGGAGATTCTGCACGCGGCCAATCGCGGCGAGCACATCACGGTGATCTTCGTCAATAACGCCATCTACAGCATGACCGGCGGACAGTATGCGCCCACGACGTTGATCGGGCAGAAGAGCGCGACCACTCCGGAGGGACGAAACGCGGCCAACGAAGGCTATCCGCTGCACATCAGCGAACTGCTGGCCACGCTCGAGGCTCCGGTCTTCATCGAGCGCGTGGGCCTGGGAGACAACAAGCAGATTGTGCAGGCCGCGCGCTCCATCAAGCGGGCAGTCGAAAACCAGGTGCGCGGACTGGGCTTCTCGCTGGTCGAGGTACTCTCCCCGTGCCCGACGCTCTTCAAGATGACTCCGGTCGAGGCGCAGCACTGGGTGCGCGATGTGATGGAGAAGACCTTTCCGCTGGGGGTCTTTTGCGACCGCGCTAAGGAGGCGCAGCCACGCCCGTTGCCTGAGGCGGGGCCGGCGCTCAAGGAGATTCCGAAGATTCTTGGCGTCGACGTCGAGAGTTTGCCTGCAGGCAACGCGCACGCCCTGGAGCATGAGGCGGAAGATATGGATCTCGGCGTGCGTGTGGCGGGCTTTGGCGGGCAGGGAGTCCTGCTGCTGGGCGAAGTGTTGGCCGAGGCCGGACTCGATGCCGGACTCGAGGTCTCCTGGCTGCCGTCCTATGGGCCGGAGATGCGCTCGGGAACCTCCAATTGTCATGTGCGCCTGGCGCGGCAGCCCATCGATTCTCCGCTGGTGACGCAGCCTACCGTGCTGGTGGCGATGAATGAACCATCGCTCAGAAAATTTGTGAAGAGCGTGCCCGCGGGAGGATGGATTCTCTACAACGGCGAGGAGTTCCCGGCCGATTGCGCGCAGCAAGGCGTGCATGTTCTGGCGTGCCCCTTTACGGAGATCGCCAATGAACTGGGCGATGCTCGCGCGGGCAACATGGTGATGCTGGGCGCGCTGCTGGAGATCACAGGGGTGTTGCCGGAGGTAAGCATCGGCGCCGCGCTGCGG
>JBEKZR010000389.1:0-3451 GCA_049509715.1 Occallatibacter sp.
AGGCCGTCGAGGATTGCGCGGTAGAGCTTGGGCGCGTTGGCCATGGAGACCTGCGCAACGAACGGCGAGCCGTGACCGGCGAGGAAGGTTTCGGCGACGGTCTTCTTCTCGGTGTTCTTGCCCTGCGTGGCGGAGCCGAAGGTGTTCATGTCGCCGCCGCCGAGCATGGGCGTGGAGTCAGAGTTCTGGCCGCCGGTGTTGGAGTAGACCTGGGTGTCGAGCATGAGGAGCTTGACGTTGGGGCGGTTCTGCAGGACCACCTTGGACATGTTCTGGTAGCCGATGTCGCCCATGCCGCCATCGCCGCCGACAGCCCAGACCTTGGGCAGCTCGACGATCTCGCGGTCGGTCATGAGCGCGTCAGTAAAGTGGGAAAGGTGGTAATACTCTTCGTCGGAGATGACGTTTTCGTCACGGGTGAGCAGGATGTCGGCGAGGCGCTCGGGGATGACGGAGCGGCGGGCGTGATCGACGATGAAGCTCTCGCCCATCAGCCAGCCGACGGTGACGCCGTCCTGGAAGAGCGAGTTCATCCAGGGATAAGGGTGGGGATTGTTGGGCGCGGTGGAACCGTAGACGGTGTTGCAGCCGGTGTGGGCGGCCATGGCCATGACGCTCATGCCGTTGGCGTGGCGGCCGTCGACGGCTTGCAGGTTCTTGTGGTTGAAGGCCTCAGTGAGCAGAACGGCGGCGATGGCTTCGACCAGCTCGGCGTCGGAGATGGGGCCGTGCTGGGATTCGTATTCGGCGATGCGGGCCTTGGTGTCCGGGATGTCCTCGCCGCCCAGGCCGAGGACGAGGTGAGCGATGGCCTGGCGGAGCAGAGCGTACTCGGCAGGGTTGCGCGCCTTGAGGACTGCCAAGCGGACGACGCCGCGCTTTTCGAGATCGCCGGCCTTGGCCAGGAAACGGTCGCTCTTGGCGTGGAAGACGGGGCGCATGTAGGCCTCAGTGACGGCGGCGATGGAGCGCAGGACGCTCTTTTCGCCGCAGCCGGCGCAGGCGCCGTCGCCCGAGACCAGCGCGTCGTAATTCGTGCGGACCATGAGCATGTTGCGCAGCGTGGCGGTCTTGGAGTCGGCGGGGTTGGCGGCGTTGAAGAGGCCGAGGTACTTCTGCGATGTGTCGGGGAGCAGATCGAGGAAGGCCGTGCCAGTGGTGTGCGTGGCGTTGACCTCTTCGGTTTCGGCGACCATTCTGAGCGCATTGTGGTCGCCGCAAGCGGTGACGCAGGCCGCGCAGCCCTTGCACAGATCGGAGACAAAAATCGAAAAGATGCCGCCGGAGCCGGGGGACTTGCGCTCGGGCGAGGAGAAGATGGCGTTCACCTTCTGATAAGCCATGGGAACTTTGTCGAGGATGGAAAAGAACTGCTGCTTGGACTCGGCGGAGAAGCCGTCGACGGAGTCGGTGACTTCACGCAGGATGGCAGGCAGCGGAGTTCCGGCCTTGATTTCGGCCACCATGCGCAGGCGAGCGAGGCGCTCGATCTCCGGCAACGCGGCCAGAAGCTGGGCGCGGCCGGCGGGGTCGGCGACGTAGCGCGAGACGGCGGTCGAGAGCAGCGTGCTCAGGTCCTGCGAGCAGTTGGGCAGAGCGGTGTCGGGGCAGACGGAGATGCACTCCATGCACTGGGTGCAGTTCTCGGGGATGAAGAGCGGGGTCTCACGGCGGGCGACATATTTGGAGGCGGTGTCGCCGGTGGCGGCGGCGATGACGCCCATGGCCGAGAGCGGCGTGGCCGGCTGGTGGTAGCCGAAGCGGGAGCGGAACTCGGCGTCGAATGTGGCCACGCTGGCGACCGGGGCGCGCGCCGCCTGGCCCTCTGGCAGGGGCGTGGAACGGCAGCCGATGCCGCAGGAACCTCCGGCAGTGGCCAACTCAAGGATGGGCAGCAGAGCCTGGCTGCGCAGGGAAGAATGGTCGGCCGCGCTGAGCGCGCCGATCTTGATTTCCTTCACCTGGTCGTAGCCCTGCATCATGACTTCCATGTTGGACTGGACCACAGCGTCGCCCAGCTTGCCGAACTTCTTCACATACTGCTTGTGGACGACCGCGCGATATTGCTCCTGGGTGATGCCGAAGTCGCGGAGCAGGCTGCTGACGGCGAAGAACGCGCCCAGGAAGGCGTTGCCCTGCATGCGCAGTTGCAGATCGCCGCGGTCGGTGGCCTTGCGGGCGATGGCGAAGCCGGGCAGCGTGAAGACGCGGATGTTTTTATCGATGATCTGCTTGCGGGCCCACAGCGGCAACTGTTCCCAGGCGCGCTCGCCTTCCTGATCAGACTCCCAAACCAGGCTGCCGCCTTCGGCCATGCCGTCCAGCGGGTTGGTGTGGGTGAAGGCCTTGGGATCGCAGCAGAGGACGACGGTGACGTGGCGCAGGTCGCAGTTGACCCGGATGCGCTCCTTGGCGGCAACCATAAAATATGCGGTGGGCGCGCCCTTCTTCTCCGATCCGTACTTGGGATTGGCGCTGACGTGGATGACTTCTTTGGGATTGCCCAAGTTGTCGCGCTCCCCGTCCCGTTCAAAGATCAGGTCGTTGAGGTCGCCCAGGATGGCACCAAGATTCTTGCCGGTGGTGATGGCGCCCCAGCCTCCGATGGAGTGGAAGCGCACGGCGACCGCGCCCTCAGGCAGCAGCGACGGGGTCTCGCCGGCGATCACCGAGTAGGGGTGGTCGATGCCCAGGACCATGAACGAGACGCCATCGGCGGCGCGCTTGCCGTCCTTGCGGGCGCGGCCTTCGGCGGCGAACTCGTATGCGCCGATGATGTGCTCGGGGCGGAAATCGCGCGAGCCCAGGCCGTAAGCGCCGGAGTAAAGGTGGGGGAATTCCGCACCAGAGATCGCGGGAAGGCCGGCGTTGTGCTGGACGGCCTTCGTTAGCGCGGTGCGGATGTCGCGGCCTAGCGGATTGTCGCCGGCCAGGGCCTCGTCGGTGCGCTCCAGGATGATGACGTTCTTCTTACCCCGGAGCGCGGCCACAATGGCGGCCTCAGGGAAGGGACGAATGACGTTGACGTGGATGGATCCGACAGCGACGCCGCGAGTCTGGCGCAAATAATCCACCGCGGCCTCGATGTTTTCAGCGGCCGAGCCGAGGGAGACGAATACGGTGTCGGCGTCATCAGTCTTGTATTGGGAGATGAGGCCATAGTGGCGCCCGGTAAGTTCGCCGAAGTCCTTGTAAGCTGCCTCAAGAAAATCGAGAATCGGCTCGGCGAAGTTATTGCGCCGGGCCACGACGCCCTGCATATAGTGTTCCTGATTCTGCACCGGGCCAAGCAGGACAGGGTTGGTCAGGTCCATCATCTTCGGCACGCGGCGGCGCGTGGGTCCGAAGAGAACGCGCTGGGCCCCGGTGGGGCAGTCGATGATGTCTTCCGGCGAACCGAGGTACTCGCGAATCAGCTCGGGCTCATGCTTGTAAAAGGTGCGCTCCAGGT
>JBEKZR010000039.1:0-16188 GCA_049509715.1 Occallatibacter sp.
TCACCATGCTGGGTACAACGGCCTGCAATCCTCGCTACAACTACGAACACCACGGCCCGCCTGCGAATCCCGCTACCCCCGCGGGCACTTACACGGTGTACGTTACCGCCCAGTCCAGCAACGGCGTCACTGCCATCACCAATTCCACCACCATGGCGCTGACGGTTAAGTAACAGGCAATTCCCTGCATGAACCGCTGGCATTCCCCTCCGCCGGAACTGTACGCGCTGGTGGAGCATGCGCCGGCGACGGTGCTGTTGGAGTGCGCAAAGCACGCCGCAACAGAATCTCACTCAGAGCCCCCACCGGATTACCCACCAGACTCCCTGACCCGCCTCTTCACCGCTCCCCTGCGCGAAGTCGAGGCCAACGAATCAGTGGAACTCCCAACCCTCTTCGCGGAAATCGAGAGCGCCGTTGCGGCCGGCCTATTTGCCGCTGGCTTTTTTACCTACGAGTGCGGCAACTCCTTTGAACCCATGGCCCCCATGCGGCCCAGCCGGCCCGGTCAGCCGCTGGCCCAACCCCTGGCTTGGTTCGGCATCTATGACCGTCCCTGGCTCTTCGACCATCGAATCGGAGCCTTCCTCAACGGCGATCCTCCCGGCCTAACCCAGCTCCGCGCCGGCGCCGCCGACGAAGAATCGGCACCCGACCCGCCGCTCGATGCCAGCTTCGGCCTCACAGAACCGCAATACGTCGAGCGTATCGCAGCCATCCACGAATGGATTCGCGCCGGCGACATCTATCAACTCAACTTCACCGTTCCCATGCGCATACATGCCCCAGGCAACCCCGCCGCGCTCTATCGGCGCCTCCGCGGCCGCCAGCCGGTTCCGTACGGTGCCTTTTTGCATTGGCAGCCCAACCGACGCATCCTTTCCTTTTCACCCGAGCTCTTCTTCCGTTTGGAAGATCACGGCCCCGCGCGGCGCATCACCACCCGCCCCATGAAAGGAACCGCGCCCCGCGGCCGCACCACCTGCGAAGACCGCGCCCTGGCGGTGTGGCTCCGCAACGACCCCAAAAACCGCGCCGAAAACGTGATGATCGTAGACCTGCTGCGCAACGACCTCGGCCGCCTCTGTGCCTTCGGCAGCGTTCGCGTCGAAAACCTCTTCGCCGTCGAGCGCTACCCGACCCTATGGCAGATGACCTCGACCGTCACCGGCGAACTCCGCCCTGAAATCGGCTTCCATCAGATTTTCCGCGCGCTCTTTCCCTGCGGCTCCATCACCGGCGCGCCCAAAGTCCGCGCCATGCAACTGCTGGCAAAGATCGAGGAGCAACCGAGAGGCGTCTACACCGGCGCCATCGGCTTCTTCTCAAAACAACAAACCGTCTTCAACGTAGCCATTCGCACCCTCGAACTCGACGGCGAGTGCGGCGCCATGGGCGTCGGCAGCGGCATCGTCATCGACTCCGATCCGGTCGGCGAGTTCCGCGAATGTCTCTTGAAGGCGGAGTTTCTTACCTCTGCCGGCGACCGCATCCCGGAGCGCTTCGAGCTTCTGGAGAGCCTGCTCTGGCGACTCGGGTATCCGTTCATCGAATTGCATCTCGACCGGCTCGAAGATTCGGCTTACTACTTCGGATTCCCCTGCAACCGCGCCGAGGCGAAGGCAGCGCTGCTGGCTTACGCGGCGGCATTCGGGGATCGGCAGCCTCGCAAGGTCCGCCTCCTGCTCAACCGCGAGGGCAACCTGCAAATTGCTGACGAACTCCTGTCCGCGAGCGACGGCCACGCCAAGCCGCTCCGCGTGCGCATCGCGTCCCAGCGCACCGACCCCCAGGACCCCATGCTCTTTCACAAGACAACGCACCGGCCTCTCTACGCGGAAGCCCTCAGGATCGCAAACGAGGCTGGCTTTGACGATGTACTGTTTTTCAACATGCGCGGCGAGGTCACCGAAGGCGCAAGACACAACATATTCCTGGAAAAAGACGGTCGCTGGTTCACGCCGCCTATCGAATGTGGACTGCTTGCCGGCGTCCATCGCCGCCATCTCTTGGAATCGCAGCCCAACGTGGAAGAGCGGGGTCCCCAGCGACAGGTCTTCGTCGCTGGGGTGCAAGAAAGAGTGCTCTATCCCCAGGATCTCCGCCAGGCCGACACCGTCTATCTTTCCAACGCCGTCCGCGGCTTGCGCCCCGTAGCAATCGACTGGGAAGATTAGCCATCACTCCGGCTTGAGCACGACCTTGATTGCCTCACCCGTCTGCAGCAGTTCCATGGCCTGCGGAAACTCGCTCAGCTTCAGGCGGTGCGTAATCGCCGGCTCCAGGTTCAGCTTGCCGGTGGCCAGCAGCGCCTCCATCTGGAACCACGTCTCGAACATCTTGCGCCCGTTGATGCCCTGCACAATTGCGCCCTTGAAGATGATGTCGCGCGCGAAGTCCAGCTCGAAGGGCCTGGACGGAATCCCCAGCAGCGACGCGCGCCCGCCCGTCCTTAACACCGCAAAGCCCAGCCGTATGGCCTCCGGACTGCCCGACATCTCCAGCAGCACGTCTACGCCGGTCCCTCCCGTAGCCTCCAGAATCCGCTTCTCCGCGTTGTCTACCGCTGGGTCCAGCACCAGGTCGGCGCCCATCGCGGTGGCCGCGGCCCTCCGGCGCGCATTCACCTCGATGGCAAACACCTGCGCCGCTCCGCAAGCCTTGGCCACGGCAATCGAGAACAGCCCAATCGCCCCGCAGCCGGTCACGGCCACAGTCTGCGCCGCAATCGCCCCAGCCAGCACCGTATGCACCGCGTTCCCCAGCGGATCCAGCAGCGAAGCATACTCCTGCGGAATCGACGGCGACAGCTTCCAGATGTTGCTCTCGGGAATCATCGCGTAGCTCGCGAACGCCCCGTCCGCATCCACGCCTAGAATCCGCACATGCTGGCAGATGTGCGCCTCGCCGATGCGGCATTGCATGCACTTGCCGCAGGCCACGTGCATCTCCGCGGAAACCAGGTCGCCCTCTTTCACCGTCGTCACGCCGCGGCCCACTCCGGCCACCGCGCCCGAGAACTCGTGGCCCGGAATCAGCGGCGGATGGATGCGTCCCTGCGCCCAGGGGTCCCAGTTGAAGATGTGCAGGTCGGTCCCGCAAACGCTGGCAGCCTGCACCCGCACCAGCACCTCACCGTGGCCCGGCGCGGGAACCTGAACCTCGCGCAACTCGATGCCCGGCGCGGCGTGAGCCTTGACTACCGCCTGCATCGTGCTGGGCATATCGCGGAACCCCCTAAATCGGCGAACACCTCAGTCTATCAACCGCCGCCGATCCCTTCCGGCGTGATAGAACGGATTTTGAGTGGGAGCGCCGGCCGGAGAACAACAATGCTTCAAAAGAAAATCGATTTCCGCGCAGCCTTTGCGTTTGTCGCTGTGCTTGCCGCAAGCTCAGCCGCCCTTGCTCAAACAGCGGATCAGGCCTGGCTGCGCTACACGGGTCACACTGCCCGCGTACTTTACCCGCGCGATGTGCGCGCACTCGGAACAGGCGCCATCGAAGCATCCGCGGTTCAGGAACTCCGGCGTAATCTTGGCGATCTCGCGACCGGGCCTTTCCATTCCTTTTCGGCGCGTGCGAAGGCCGCGTTTGGCGGGCAGACGATCGTCGGCACCGTGGAGGAGGTTCGCAAAGCCTTTCCAGACATACACATACCTGCCGACCTCGAGCCTGATGGTTTTTGGATTTACTCAGCTCCATGCAGCGATCACTACAACGGTTGTGGCGAGCACAACCTGATCGTCATTACGGGCGGCGATGAACGCGGCGCTCTTTACGGTGCGTTTGCCCTTCTCCGTTTTGCCGCTCCTGCCGACCTTGGTGAAAGCCGTCCTGAGAACCCCTGGCGCGGCCGTCCAGCCACACCCATCCGCTGGGTCGACGAGTGGGATAACCCCGACGGCACAATCGAGCGCGGATACGCCGGCCGGTCAATATTTTTTGAAGGCGGCAACGTCCGCTCCGATCTCGCTCCCATGGCCGAATACGGCCGCCTCCTTGCCTCCATCGGCATCAACGGCCTCAATGTCAACAACGTCAACGCGGCGCCGCAACTCCTCGACTCTGATCATCTGAAACAACTGGCGCGTGTTGCCGGCGCTCTGCGTCCATGGGGTGTCCGCCTCGCCATGAGCGTAGCCATCGCCAGCCCCCAAACCATCGGCGGCCTCAGCACCTACGACCCCCTCGACCCGGCTGTGAAAGCCTGGTGGACCGCCAAGGTCGACGAAATCTACACTCTCATCCCCGACTTCGCCGGCTTCACCGTCAAGGCCGACTCCGAAGGCCAGCCCGGCCCATCCAGCTACGGCCGCACACCCGCCGACGCCGCCAACCTCCTTGCCGCCGCGCTCGCGCCCTACGGCGGCCTGGTCCTCTACCGCGCCTTCGTCTACAACCATCACCTCGACTGGCGCGACCCCAAGGCCGACCGCGCCCGCGCCGCATACGACATCTTCCACCCCCTCGACGGCAAATTCGCTGCCAACGTCATCATCCAGACCAAGGAAGGCCCCATCGACTTCCAGGCCCAGGAGCCCGTCTCGCCGATCTTCGCCGGCCTTCGCCAAACTAGCCAGGCCATGGAACTCCAGGTCACCCAGGAGTACACCGGCCAGCAGCGCCATCTCGTCTACCTCGCCCCCATGTGGAAGCAGGTCCTCGATTTCGACCTTCGCGCAGACGGCCAGCCCACGCCCGTCAAGGAAATCCTGGCCGGCAAATCCTTCCATCGACCATTAGGCGGAATGGTCGCCGTCGCCGGAGTGGGCCGCGACCGCTGGCTCGGTTCCCCGCTCGCTCTCGCCAATCTCTACGCCTTTGGCCGTCTGGCCTGGGACCCCAATCTCTCGCCTGAGCAGATCGCCGCCGAGTGGACGCGCCAGACCATCGGTATCGACCCGGACGTCGTCCGCACCGTCACAAAAATGCTCATGCAATCCTGGCCCGCCTACGTCAACTACACCGGCCCGCTCGGCATACAGACCCTCACCGACATCACCGGCAGCCACTACGGCCCCAACATCGAATCCAGCGAGCGCAACGGCTGGGGCCAGTGGCACAACGCCGACAAGGACGGCGTCGGCATGGACCGCACCGTCTCGACCGGCACGGGCTTCGCCGGCCAATACCCGCCTGAAGTAGCAAAACTCTACGAGTCGCTTGCCACCACCCCCGACGAGTTGCTCCTCTTTTTCCACCACGTGCCCTACACCTACCGTCTGCACTCCGGCAAAACCGTCATCCAGCACATCTACGACAGCCACTACGACGGCGCAGCCCAGGCCGCGCAATTCGTCCGCGAGTGGGCCACGCTCGAAGGCCGCATTAAAGACCAGCCGCTCTACGAACAGGTCCGCGACCGCCTCGTCTACCAGGCCGGCCACGCCATCGTCTGGCGCGACGCCATCGTGCAGTATTTCCTGAAATTGAGCGGAATCCCCGATGTAAAGGGCCGCGCCGGCCACTATCCCGGCCGCCTTGAAGCCGAAGACGCCCGCCTCACCGGCTACAAGGTCATCGACATCGCTCCGTGGGAAGACGCCTCCGGCGGTAAAGCGGTTTCTTGTGGCGAGGAGTTTTCAGATAAGGAGAAACAGCGTATTTGCTCCGCCGAGTGGACCTTTACTGGCCCCGCCGGCCGCTACAACATCGCCGTCCAGTACTTCGATCTGCAGGGAGGCGTGGCGCACTTCGCGCTGAAGGTAAACGGCCAGCCCGCCGACGCGTGGGCCGCGGATGCAACCCTGCCGTCAAACCGCCCCAACGGCGACAACTCCACCCGCCGCACCGTCTACAACATCGGTCTAAAGCCTGGGGACCTGCTGCGCGTCGAGGGCATCCCCTACGGCTCCGATCCCGCCGCCCTCGACTACATCGAAATCACGCCCGCGCCATAGTGCCAGAATCCCGGGTCTCGGATTCGAGACCCGGGATTCCTATCTGGCTAACTCGCAAGCATGCGCGGAGCGCGGCTAACTCCGCTTCCCGAACTCACCCCACCGCCGGCAGCCCGGCCAGCGCCATCGCGATCTCCTCCGCCGGATAGTCGTAGTTCTCCAGCTTCCCGGCCTGATAGTCGATGTACGACTGCATGTCGAAGTGCCCATGCCCGCTTAGATTGAAGAGAATCGTCCGCTGCTTTCCTTCTTGCTTGGCTTGCAGGGCTTCGGTGATGGCCACGGCGACGGCATGGTTCGCCTCCGGCGCGGGAATGATTCCCTCCGCCTGCGCAAACAGAATCCCGGCGGCAAAGGCGTCCAGTTGCTGCACGCTCGTGGCCTCGATCAATCCCAGGTCCTTCACGTGCGAGACTAGCGGGGCCATGCCGTGGTAACGCAACCCGCCGGCATGAATTCCCGGTGGAATAAACGTGCTGCCCAGGGTGTGCATCTTGACCAGAGGGGTCAGATGGGCGGTATCGCCAAAGTCGTAGGTGAATGGTCCCTTGGTCAGGCTGGGGCAGGCCGAAGGCTCGACGGCAATCACGCGCGCATGGCTTTGGCCCTTGATCTTGCGGCCCAGGTACGGCATCGCCAGGCCGGCAAAGTTCGATCCGCCGCCCGCGCAGCCGATAATCACGTCGGGATCGTCGTCCGCCAGGGCCATCTGCTCGATCGCCTCCTGCCCGATCACCGTCTGGTGCAGCAGCACGTGATTCAGCACGCTGCCCAGTGAGTACTTGGTGTTCGAGTCCTTCGCGGCCACTTCCACGGCCTCTGAAATCGCGATGCCCAGCGAGCCGTTCGAGTCCGGATGCTGGGCCAGAATGGCGCGCCCCGACTCCGTCTCCGTGCTCGGGCTGGCGGTCACTGAAGCTCCAAAGGCTTCCATCAGGGCGCGGCGGTACGGCTTCTGGTTATAGCTCACCCGCACCATGTACACCTTGCACTCCAGGCCGAAGAATGCGCAGGCCATGGCCAGCGCCGAGCCCCACTGCCCGGCTCCGGTTTCGGTCGAAAGCCGTTTGGTGCCCTCCACCTTGTTGTAGTAGGCCTGCGCCACGGCGGTATTCGGCTTGTGGCTGCCGGCCGGGCTCACACCCTCGTATTTGTAGTAAATCCGCGCCGGAGTATCCAGCGCCTTCTCCAGGCGGCGCGCGCGGAAGAGCGGCGAGGGACGCCATTGCGCGTACACCTGCCGCACCTCTGGCGGAATCTCGATCTCCCGCTCCGTGCTCACTTCTTGCATGATCAGGCTCATCGGAAACAGCGGCGCCAGGTCGTCCGGTCCGATCGGTTTGAGCGTGCCTGGGTGCAGGACCGGCGCCATTGGCTTGGGCAGATCGGCAACAATGTTGTACCAGGCAAGAGGAATGCGGTTTTGCGGCAGGTTGTATTGGATGGTTTCCATGCGCAACATTCTAGCAGCCGGGGAATCGCCGCGACTACGCTCTGGCCACCTCCACCAGCACAGAATAAAAAGCGGCCTCCGCGCTCGTGCGGTGAAAGAACCGCCGGTCCATCGACCCATGCCCCAGCTCACCGGTCATCCCAGTTCGCGCGCTCAAAGACTTCGTGCTCCTGTCCGCGTTTCAGCGGCCCCTTGGCCACGCCTGCCTGAGCCGGCCGGAAGCGGCATGATGGAACCAAACTCCCTTTGATCCCGTAGTCCGTTTTAAGGAGGCAGAGAGAGAATGGCTCCTCACTTAAGCCGGACAATCGCCATCGTCAAGTCGGGCATCTCCGGCTTCCTCATCATCGTCTTCGGCGCCGGCATCTGGTCAGCGCTGGTTGGCGCCAATCTCAGCGTCAGCCCGGCAGTTCCCTGGGCAGTCCCCGTCATGGCTCTGGTGTTGTGGCTCATGTGGCAGTATCTGGGAGGCAAGGGCTGGCCGCGCGGCGCCTCGCAGGCCCGCCGCCTTCTCCTGCGCGCCAACCCAGTGCCGGCTCGGGCCTTTGGCTGGTCGCTCGCGGCGGGCACGTTGTCGGTCGTGGCCCTGGCTGGATTCTGGATTGTGATGTGTCAACTCGTCAGGATGCCGGGAAACGCCCTTCCCGACTTTTCCCGTTACCCCTGGTTAACCGTGGTGTCCATGATTCTCATGGGCTCGGTGGCCGCTCCACTCACCGAGGAACCCGCCTTCCGGGGCTACTGTCAGGTCATTTTGGAGCGCGAGTTCAGCCCCCCGGTTGCAGTCGTGATTTCATCCCTCTTCTTTGCGCTCGCCCACGGCCCGACGCAGGGTTTTCTCTGGCCCAAACTCCTTTTCTACTTTCTTGTCGGCGTCGTATTCGGCTCCATAGCCTGCCTGACCAACTCCATCGTGCCGGCCATTCCAAGCCATGCCATCGGGCTTCTGATCTTCTTTACCCTGATCTGGCCCCACGATGCTGCGCGGCGCCTGGTTTGGCAGGGCGGGACGGATCTCTGGTTTTGGGTGCACGTGTCGCAAACGATCGTATTCGCGGCGCTCGCCGTCTGGTCCCTTCAACGGCTTGCCAAAGTGTGCGAACGGCGCGCGGCCTTGAAAACAAGTTAGCCTAACTGTTCCATCTGCTAAGGCGCCGCCTGAAAGATCCTTCTCGATCACACGAGCCAGGGCGAGCCGTTTTATGAAATAGGCTTCGACCTGAACCCTTCGTAGGTCAGGTAGATGCCGATCAGGAGAGACGGAGCCATGCACGCGTAGAAAAGCAGCGGATGATGGAGCCAACTCAGAATACATTCCCCCACCATCTCGTGGAACTGAAGCAGGTACAGCAGGCCCTTGATCAGCGTTAACCATCCGACGAGAGTTACAACCACCGCCTGCGCGCCCGACCAGATATTGTGCGCCAGAACCATCGCCAGCCCAGCGGCCAGCGTGATGATACTTAGCACAAACATCATCTCGGGACTGTGAAAGAGCCCCGTTAACAAATCCACAGTGGCTTGTTTGTGCACCGCCAGGGATAGCACGACAAGAATGAGGAACAGGCCGATCAACCTGCTCAGGAAGATGGTGCGCGACGACATGATGTCCCCCTTGCGAGCCCAAGCGTTGCATGCCGGGAATGAATGAGCCGCAAACACGGCAATTCTCTCTCGACCGGCTCGCGAACATATTTATACACCCCAGCAAGATTCCCCGCGCATCAAAGTGCCGGTAATGTTGGAAAGTGACGGGACCTTACGAAACGCCCATCCTGTACACTGGATGCGCCATGAGTTGCCTCTTTTGCAAGATCGTTAACGGGAGCATTCCCTCCACCGCCGTTTACCAGGACGACCAGTGCTACGCCTTTGCGGACATTCATCCGCAGGCGCCGGCGCATGTGTTAATCGCGCCGCGCGAGCACATCGTCTCGCTGGCCGATATCAATCCCGACGATTGTGTGCTGCTCGGTCACCTTTTGTGGGTGGCGGCAGAGATCGCCCGCGCCAAGGGACTTGCCAACGGCTATCGCGTAGTGGTCAACACCGGCCCGGACGGAGGCCAGACCGTGGACCATCTCCACGTCCACCTGCTCGGCGGCCGCCCGCTCACCTGGCCTCCGGGATAGCTTTGACGGGAGCAGGAAAAAGGGCGTCCGCCGCGGCGGACGCCCGCTTCCCATCACCCTTATCCCGCCCCGCTCACACCGGCTGCTGGGCGTACTCTTCTTCCTCTTCTATCCCATAGCGGCGCAGCAGGTTCGGCAGGCTCTGCGAAAAAGCCGACCGCGGCATCACCGTGTCGCATCCAGCCTCGATCGCCTTCAGTTTCAGATCGCTCTGCAGGTGATTCAGAAAGCCGATGATCGAGGTTGCCTTCTTCAGCTTGGCCTTGAACTTCGGAATCAGCGTCATCGGCTTGGCATTCAGGTTGTTCAGGTCGAAGACCAGCAGCGTCGGCCGCTCGGCGTCCGGCATGTCGGCGAGCCTTGCCACGGCCTCCTTGTCCGCTCCCTTGACGAACTCCACCTTCACGCCCAGCTTCCGCGCCGTCTCCTGAATCTTGGCCTGGAAAAACAGATCCTCGATGAAGCAGAAGATGCGCGTGGGTGCGTCTTCCCGCACCGGAAGCGCCGGCTCCGGCACATAGCTCTCCTGGTAATGGCTGTTGTGGCCGTTGCTCGTAATTTGAATGGTGGAAGGCGGACCGTCGGATATGTTGCCATTGACGGCGCGGTAGCTATGGTCCATCGGCCCGACAAACTCCCTGGGCCCCTTCTGCTTGCCCTTGCGCTTGCCCTGCGATGGGCCTGAAATGCTGTTGCCGGGCTGCGCCGCCGTGGCCGAACCCTTCTGGAAGAACTTCTTCTTCTTCCGCGAATGCCCCTGGCTCTGCTGCGTCTGGTGCGTGTGCGCCGCCTTGGGCTGAGCAGGTGGGGCCGGGCGTTGTGTCTGAGATTGCGCCTGCTGCGTCTGGAGCGCGCCCGCTTGGCTGCTCTTATTCTTACGCCGGCGCCGCCGGCGCCGATGTCCTTGCGACTGCCCTTGGCCATTGGCCGGAACTGGCCCCAGTTCAGTCTGGGGCTGCGTCGATTCTGTCGTCATGAGTGTACTTCCTGGCACTTTGCGATCCGGTGCATTGCGCTTCCTGGTCTATTGCGCCTTTAGGTTCAGCCTTTTCCTGCCCGGTCGTGAGCTGGCGCTGAACTTCCCGTTTGCCTGCCGCCTGTCCAAGCTTGGACGGGGGGAACGCGACGGCTGGCTGTCCAATCATTTGAGAGCATCGGGCAAACTGGCGCGGCGCGGAACTCCGCGCGCAACTTACCATGATTCCCAGAAGATCTGCCGCCAGATATGCAGGAGCCTTGCTAGAGCTCCATCCGTTTGTCAGGCCCATTGCCGGGCCTTTTGTCGAGATTGAAACGGTGTGACCGGCGCTTTCCTCCGGTGATGCCCTTCCTATGGGAGCTTTCGCCGTGTGCAGCCTGGTAAAGATTCATCCGGTCGGCGAAGTTTCCTTGCTCGGCGGCGAGCTTGCTCTGCCCGCTTTCGGGTGGCCCGCGTCAGCCGCTTGATAGGCTATTTCGATACTACAGCGAAGCATTCCGGCTGGCAAGTCCACTTTGGTGGCAGATTACTGCGGAATCTTCGAGCGGCCACCTTGCACGGGATCGAACTGGACAGTGTCCCTGGTCATGCCGCAAATTCCTCAAAACGCAAAAACGCCACTCCAAAGAGTGGCGTTTCGCTCTCCTGCGCTGGTCACTGGCCTCCCAAGTATCGTGTGGACGGTAGTTCTCTCACCGTACCTACTGCAGACTTCCCGGCCGGTCATCCCTTTTTTGAGGGCCGCTTCGTTGGCGATTGCTCTTGCCGGGCTTCTGCTCTTCTTTGGGCTGGCCGGATTTCTCCCAGCAGCCTGCACATCACTGGCGCTTATAGAAGAGCAATCGGTGTGCCGTTTGTAATACTCTTTTATTTCATTAACTTACTAGGTACGCTCCGCGGAGATTGTTTGGATTCTGGAAGGCCGGACAGGCCGAAATACAGAAAATCATCGAAATTCGCCTTATCGCTGGCAATGCGGGCAATAGTGCGTTCCCCTGCCGCCCACAACAATCCGCCGGATCGGGGTCTGGCAGCGTCGGCAGGGCAACCCGGTGCGCAGGTAAACGCAGTGCTCGAGTTGAAAGAACCCTCGCATCCCGTCGGCATCCACATAATCGGAGACCGACGATCCGCCCAGCCGGATGGCGTGCTCCAGAACCTCGCGCAGCGTCAGCCGCAGCCGCTCAAGCTCCGCCCTGGTCAGCCGCCCCGCCCTCTTCCGCGGCCGGATGCCGGCGCGAAACAGGCTCTCGTCGGCGTAGATGTTGCCCACTCCGGCCAGCAGCGTCTGGTTCAGCAGGGCAGCCTTGATGGCCAGCCGCCGGCTGCGGAAGAGCGCGGCAAACTCCTCCGCCGTCACAGCCAGGGGGTCGACTCCCGCCGCGCTGAAACCCGCGCTGCGGCCAAGGTCGCGGAACTCCAGCCGCCCAAACCGGCGCGGGTCCACAAAGCACAGTTCCCGGCCGCTGGCCAGGCTCAGGCGGGCGTGGGTATGGGGGGCAATGGGACCATCGGGAGCGGTGACGAGCAGCCGCCCCGTCATCCCCAGATGCACGATCCATTGGGCTTGAGCTTCGTGGGCACGAGACGCGCCCAGATCGCAGACAATATGCTTTCCCATGCGATGCACGGCTAGAATCGCGCGTCCCTCAAGCCCTTTGGCCTGGCGCGCCGGCGGTGTTTTGAAGGGCTCCCGATGGGAACCAAACCAGGCCTCGGCGATGCGGTCGCCGCAGACTCGCTGGTGCACGCCGCGGGCAATGGTTTCCACCTCTGGCAGCTCAGGCATCAATCCATTGTAGAAGACTACTTGTGCTCGCCAGGTTCCCGAATCCTGCTGGCCTCAAAGCTCACAATCTTCCACTTGCCCTGCGCGTTCCGCACATAGACCCGGGTGTAGCGATAGCTGCCGGAAAACTCTCCCTCGGGGGTCGTGCCCTGCACCTCGGCAAGCGAGGTCACCAGCGCCGTTGTCCCGTAAAACCGCACCTTGCGGTCGGAGATATCGAGAGCGGTGAAATGCAACCGGCCGCTGCGCAGGCTGTCCAGGGTCTCCTCCTTGGTCTGCAAGGTCCCGGAAGGCGTAATGGCCATGTAGTCGTCCGCCAGCAGGGCTTCCAATACGGCGCTATTCCCTTTCAGAAGCGCGCTCTGCCACGCCTTCTCAATCTGATCGATCTCGTGCCGGCTCTCATGCTTTTGTCCGCGCGGCATTCCTGGATGCTGGGGATTGGCAACTGCCGCCTGCGTGAGCACCGCAGCGAGCATCGCGCCGAGCACTGGAAAGAACACCCAGGCGTGCGGCCTCCGCCGGCGGAGGGGTTTGGAGGGATGAATCGTGGCTGCTCGCATAACCGTAACGGATGGTAGCCCCGCAAGGCAGCGCCGGTCAATCGATTTCAGCAAGACGCACGTGTGCGCTCAATCAACTCGCTGAATATGTGCCGCTGCGTCCATGCTGAGACTCCCGCCGGTTAGACTCGGGCAGGATTCTAAATGAGAGCGACCAGGTCGTCCCGGCTCCTCTCTCGCATCATCTGGAAGAGTCCTCCCACCGCGTGCTTCTTGAAGTGCTCCGACTCCCGGTGCGCCGCCAGGGCCTTCTCGTCCAGGTATTGTTCATAGATGAGAACGGTATCGGGGTCGTCCTCCAGAAGATGGGGAATGTAGCTGACGCATCCCGGCTCCTGGCGCGAGGCCGTGGCCAGCGCGCGCAGAGATTCGGCCACATCGGCGCGATCCTCAGGGGAAAACTTCAACCGGACGATAAAGCTGACCATAGGTTCCGTTTCTTTCCTGCCTGGGCAGCAAAACCCCCAGGCCATTCTCAAGTTTACGCGTGAATCCGGTCCAGTGCCGCCGTAAACTCCGGCAGCGCTATCGTCTGCTCCCGGTCCGGCCCGGTCGACACCATGCCGATCCGCGCCCCGCTCTCTCTTTCTTGAAACCTCAAATACTCTTGGGCGGCCCGAGGCAGCTTCTCAAACTTCGTAATCCCCTCGGTCGGCTCCCTCCAACCCTTCAGCGTCGTATACCGCGGCTTGATCTGCTCCAGCCCCTGCACGTCCGCCGGAATCTCGTCCGTCACCTTCCCGCCGGTCTCGTACCCGATGCAGATGGGAATCTCGGCCAGCTCGTCCAGAACGTCCAGCTTGGTCACCACCAGCCACTCGGCCCCGTTCACCTGGTTCGAATACCGCAGCAGTGGAATGTCCAGCCAGCCACACCGCCGTGGCCGCCCCGTCACCGCCCCATACTCGTTCCCCCGCGCTCGCAGCTCTTCGCCCGTCGCGCCCTGAGTCTCGGTCGGAAATGGCCCCTCACCCACCCGCGTCACATAGGCCTTGGTCACTGAGATCACCGTGCCGATCGCCGTCGGCCCCACCCCGGTTCCCGTCGCCGCCCCGCCCGCTGTCGCGGACGACGAAGTCACAAACGGATACGTCCCGTGGTCGATGTCCAGCATCGTTCCCTGCGCTCCCTCGAACATCACGCTCCCGCCCTCGGCCAGGATCGAGTTCAGCAGACGTCCTGTGTCGGTTACAAACGGCTTCACCTGCTCCGCCGCCGCGGCATACTCCTCGTACATCTTCGCCGGGTCCAGGGGATCGGTTCCGAAAAGCGCCCGCGCAATGGCGTTCTTCTCTCCGCACGCCGCCTCAATATGCGTCTTCAGCAGCTCCGGCCGCAGCAGGTCCACCACCCGCAAGCCGCTCCGCGCCATCTTGTCCTCGTACGCTGGCCCAATCCCCCGGCTCGTCGTCCCGATCTTCTTCCGCCCCGGCGCGCTCTCCGCCGCCAATTCAATCATTCTGTGGTACGGCAAAATCACCTGCGCCCTATTCGACACAAAAAGCTGTTCATCCACGCCTACGCCCAGCGCCCGCAGCTTGCCCACTTCTTTAAGGAAAGCGATCGGGTCCAGCACCACCCCGTTGCCGATGATGCCCTTGCATCCCGGCCGCAGCACCCCGCAGGGAATCAACTGCAGCACAAACCTCTGCCCGCCGATGATCACCGTGTGCCCGGCGTTGTGCCCGCCCGCGTACCGCGCCACGGCGGAAAACCGCTCGCTCAGCACGTCCACTATCTTGCCTTTACCCTCGTCGCCCCACTGGGCGCCCAGCACTACCGCCGTCTTTGCTCGCATTTTCGCCCGATTCCCCGAAGTCTGTTTTTCCTGAGAGACAGCCCGTTGCACCGGTGGCTTTAGATGAAGCATGCGCATCACCTGGGCTGCAAAACTAAGGCGCGGCCACCCGGCCTGCGCCAATTTTGATGATAAACCCTGCGTGCATATTCTCCCTTTTCCAAACAAACTTGAAAGGGATCATGTTGCATGGGAAAACGCTATAAGCAGTTGTCTCTTGAGGAGCGGATACCGATTCATACGGGGTTGGGTGGGGTTGGAGTCCGTCGGCAATTGCCGCCAGACTTCAACGGCCGCACCTGATCGCCGCTCTTGCCGTTCTCGTCCGCCTTGCCGAAGGCAGTTGGCCCCACCGCAGGTGGTCAGCGCGTCATCTCCACCGGTCCCGGACGCCCCTGATCGCCGCCCTTGCCGTTCACATCCATCTAGCCGAAGGTCATCTTGCCGGCGGTGAGGCTGCCCCAAAGAGCCTCCTGAGCCAATGGGGATCTCTTTCGCAGCGCGGCGGTCTTGGACGCTTGGCGTTCAGATGAAATGCACGGCAGGCAACGCAATCGCCATGCCGCGGGCAATCTCGCTTGGGACAACTGCAGACGACGGCCAATTCGTTCATCTTGGCAGCATCTCCACCGGCCCCGGTCGGCCAGCCTCGCCGCTCTTGCCGTTCTCGTCCACCTTGCCGAAGATCATCTTGCCGCTGGCCGTTTGCAGCACGCTGGTCACCGATATATCCACGGACTTGCCGATCAGCCGCCGCGCATGATCCACCACCACCATGGTGCCGTCGTCCAGGTAGCCAACGCCCTGGTTGTACTCCTTGCCTTCCTTCAGGATGAGCACATTCATCTTTTCGCCGGGCAGCACCACCGGCTTGAGCGCATTCGCCAGGTCGTTGATATTCAGCACCTCCACGTGGTGCAGGTGAGCCACCTTGTTCAGGTTGAAGTCGTTGGTCACCACCTTGGCCTCCCACTTCTTGGCCAGCTCCAGCAGCTTCAGGTCGACTTCGCGGATGGAGGGAAAGTCGTCGGAGACGATCTGCACATGGATGTTGGGGTTGGACTGCATGCGTTGCAGCATGTCCAGGCCGCGGCGGCCCCTTTGCCGCTTTGACCCGTCAGTCGAGTCGGCCACGATCTGCAACTCGTGCAGCACGAACTCCGGCACCACCATCATGCCGTCAATAAAGCCCGCCTCGGCGATGTCGGCGATGCGTCCGTCGATGATCACGCTGGTGTCCAGCACCTTGGCGCTCCGCCGCGTGGGCCGGTCGCTGGTGAAGACGGTGCCCAGCGCCGCGGGGTTCAGCAGATCGCCCTTGTTGGCTCCCACCAGCAGGCCCACGTAGGTCATCAGCAGCAGCACGAAGATCTGCAGCGCGGCCGAGGTGGCCCCGGGCAGCGGCGCGCTGCGCAGCACTAGGCAGAACAGCGCCGCGCCAAAGATCCCCAGCACGCTGCCGGCCACCGCGCCGATCAGCCGCCGAAGGCTGAGCGCCCGCACCCGCAATTCAAAGACGATGACCGCGCCCGCCGCCGCGGCGCCCATGCACGCACTCGCCCATCCGGTCA